>JBIKSB010000169.1:0-3257 GCA_044348855.1 Ilumatobacteraceae bacterium
TACAACGTGGCCAATCTTGCACCATTTGTGCATGCACTTTCCTCACACGCACGGCACCGAGTAGTTGTGGAACTTCCCCAACATCATCCTCTTTCATCTCTTTCGCCCATGTGGAAGAAGTTCTGGGATCTCGATCGTCCGATATCTCCCACTGCAGATGATGCGTTAGCAGTCGTGACCTCGCTTGGATATAACGCACATTTAGAGAAATTCACTCAAGAGATTCCCCTCCACGACCTCACCGATGAAGATGTCCGGTTTACGCGAATTCGGTTGTGTCTCACCAGCGACAAGGACCCTGAGATTCGTACATACCTCGAGCACAACCCCCTCAGACAAAGGGAAAATGCCACGCTGTGGTGGGATGTGTAACGAATGCATCACACTCGCATGGGACCATAGAGTCCACTTCTACATTCACATACACTCGCTTGCGAGGGGGCCACATGCACTTAGAAATTGACCGCACAGATATTCGTCGCATACGCATTGCCGAGTCGCATGCACCGACTCTCAACTCCGGCGAAGTACTGCTACATCTTGAACGTTGCGCTCTCACGTCCAACAACATCAGTTATGCACTCAGTGGTGATTTCTTGGACTATTGGGGATTCTTCCCCACCGAATCTGGCTGGGGTCGCCTACCCGTAATGGGATTCGGTGTGGTCGCAGAATCTGCACACCCCGACATTGCAGAGGGCACGCGATACTTCGGTTTCTTTCCCGCGGGCGACCACCATGTGGTTCTGGCTGAAAAAACCAGTGGTGGATTCGTAGACATTGCCGCACATCGCGCGCAGCATGCCATGGCATATCGCGCATTTGATGAAGTGTCACCAACATTAGGCGACACTGACAATGCATATTTATTGCTGCGTGGTCTATTCGTTACATCATTTCTTGCAGAAGATTTTCTTTTCGATAATGCGATGTTTGGTGCGGGACAAATCGTCATCTCGAGTGCATCCAGCAAAACGGCTATTGCACTTGCACATTGCATTCGCGCTCGGGGCAACACCCATTGCATTGCTCTCACATCAGAAGCCAATACATCTTTCGTGAACACCGTGAATCTTTACGACGAAGTTGCAAGCTACGACGACATCGAGACGCTCGCAGAATGGGCACCGACTGTGTATGTAGACCTTGCAGGAAACAACTCAGTGACAACCCGCGTGCATAACCACTTTAACGATGCCTTGCAGTATTCAATGACTATTGGCGCAACACACTGGGATCAAGGTGGCAAAAGAGAAGCACTTGTTGGTCCGGCGCCACAATTCTTTTTTGCACCAACCCAGTTGGCAAAGCGCGGCAAAGAGTGGGGCCGCGAAAAACTGAATACGCAACTTGACACATCGCTTTCTACATTCATCCAAGATTCTCAACGATGGATGGAAATCAGCGAATCAACTGGGGTAGACGGATTGCAGGCGTTGTACAGCAACCTTGTTGCAGGAACCATCTCACCGCAAGCTGGTCACATTTTTATTCCTTAACTACATTTCGCCAATCAAGGGGGGCATCATGAGTAAGTACTCACCGAGTTACGGACAAGTCAACAAAGAGTATGCAAAGCGCATGTTCACCACGGCACCCGATGATGACGGTCCAGTGTGGATGGTGAATCTGATGAAGTACCGCACCGAGGCAACCTATGCAGATGGCACTAAAGGTGTGTCAGGCAAAGAGGCCGACGATAGGTATGCACCGACAAAGATTCTGCGCGAAATTGGAGCGGAAATTCCCTTCTTTGGTGATGCCATCTCCACAATCTCTCGCGATGGAACTCAATGGGATCGAGTCGCGGTCGTGAAATACCCCACACGTCGTTCGTTCTTAGAGATGCAAAATCGTCAGGATTTTCAAAAGAAACACGAACACAAAGATGCAGGCATGGAGTTCACATTCGTTATCGGATGCCAACCAATGTCTCCACAACCAGTCGTCAGACCCGACACATCAAAGTGGTCCGAATCTGACTCCATAGACGACGGGCCCATCATGGTGGTTCACGTCATTCGCTACGAAGAAGATGGACTTGACAACCATATGGTGCACTACCAGAACACTGCTGCTGGGCCGGCCACAAGAATTGGGGGTGGAGCAGCTGCGTGGTTCAACGTGGAGGGCACAATCATGGGTGATGGACGCAGCTGGGATGAGGTGCGATTCAATGCCTTTCCGTCATTGAAGTCATTCACGGAAGAAGTAGTCAACGATCCAGATCGTATGAAAGCTGCAAGTGAACATCGCGAACGTGCAATTGCCGATACCTACACCATCATCGTGCGTCCGACCATCGATACCTTCACCACACAAGGGCCGGTGTGAACATGTCATCAGTGCACTTTCTTCGCACGCCTTCTACCAATTTTGATGATCTACAGGGCTTTCCCTACAGGTCTCAATTCATCGAGATAGATGGGATGCAGATGCACTTCATTGATGAAGGGCCACAAGATGCACCTGTCATGGTGCTCATGCATGGAATGCCTACATGGAGTTATCTGTATCGACACATGATTCCACTCTTGCTAGAGGCCGGTTATCGATGCATTGCGCCCGACCACATGGGGTTTGGTCGAAGCGATAAACCCACTGAACCGTCGTGGTACAACATCGCACGCCACTCGCAAAACATGACGACGCTGATTCAACGTTTGAACCTGCAACACATCACCATTGTCGTGCAAGATTGGGGCGGCCCCATTGGTCTTGCCCAAGTTGCAACGATGCCAGAGCGATTTTCTCGTGTCACTATCTTGAACACATGGCTACACCATGGAGAGTATGACTACTCACCTGGTATTCAGAATTGGATCAATGCGAATCTTCCTGGTGGAATTTTCCGTGACAACGTTCCGGCGAAACTTAACTGGGGAACACTGATGGCAATGTCAACAGGTCGCATCGCCCCGCAAGACTCACTCTTTGTTGAACTCAATGGTGGTACACCGTCGTACTCACCCGAAGCAGCCGCTGTGAAATACGGCTACGACGCCCCGTTCATTGGTTTAGGTGACGAAGGTGTCACTGGCCCGCGACGATTCCCTCTTTCCATTCCATTTCATGATCCGGTTTCTGGCAATGCAGTGGAACAAGAAAAACATTTTGCAGCGATTAATGCGACAACTCTTCCTGTGCATTTCATTTGGGGAACAGCGGACAATATCTTCACTGTGGAGTGGGGCATGAAATGGCATTCCCTTATTCCAGGTTCAACATTTGATGCAATAGAAGGTGCACAACATTTT
>JBIKSB010000170.1:0-3238 GCA_044348855.1 Ilumatobacteraceae bacterium
CTGGCACTTTTTTTCTGACAATTGAAGGCCGAGCATCACATGCGGGGCTAGAACCTGAAAAAGGCGTGAACTCACTAATGGAACTCGCCCAATTACTTCCACAGATCGCATCACTTTCTGATGCTGAAAAGGGAACCACAGTGTCTCCCACGCTTGCCCATGCCGGCACTGCGGACAATGTGATTCCCGCGCAAACAACATGTGCAGTTGATGTGCGAGTGGCGATTCCTGAGGAGAAGCCACGGGTTGAAGCGGGGTTTGCAGCACTGACATTGCAACATCCCGAGGCGCGTCTCACAATTGAAGGTGGCATTGGCCGGCCACCCATGCATCACTATGCGGCTGCCTTCTTGTTTGAACTTGCCCGTGATGTGGCGCGCTCCATTGATCTCGGCGACATTGATGGCTTTGTCGTAGGCGGTGGTTCAGATGGCAACTTCACCGCCGATGCGGGCGTTGAAACTCTTGATGGACTTGGTGCAGTAGGTGGAGGCGCCCACGGAGACACAGAACATGTCATTGCATCCACGATGCCTGCGCGCGCCGCGCTTATTGCCGGGCTATGTCAGGAGTTGTCTTCGATAGCGAGAAGGCCGCCACTGGGAAGTGTTCCCGAGGAGCGATAGACCTCAAGTTTTGATCGACTGTCATCGATGTCGAGATTGCGCATTGTGAGTTGGCCAATTCGATCCAGTGGTCCAAATGCAGCGTCATCCACACGTTCCATGCTGAGTCGCTCGGGTGCGTAGGTCAAGTTGGGGCTTTCTGTATTCACAATTGTGTAGTCATCACCGCGACGTAGTTTTACAGTGACTTCACCTGTTATTGCAGTTCCTACCCAACGCATTAAGGGTTCGCGCAACATCAGTGATTGCGGGTCAAACCATCGTCCCTCGTATAACAGTCGACCCAAACGGCGACCCATGGTGCGGTAGTTCTCCATGGTCGCTTCGTTGTGAATACCCGAGACAAGACGTTCGTATGCAATATGTAGCAATGCGAGTCCTGGAGACTCATAGATTCCTCTGCTCTTTGCTTCGATGATTCTGTTCTCAATTTGGTCACTCATACCAAGACCATGGCGACCACCAATGGCGTTGGCTTCCATAACAAGTGCAACCTGATCTGAGAATTCTTTCCCATTGATGGCTACGGGAAATCCTTCATGGAATCGAATAGAGACTTCCTCGGCAGCCACATGAACATCCTCACGCCAATGCGCGATGCCCATGATGGGTTCCACAATTTCCATTCCCGTGTGCAGTTCTTCGAGAAGTTTTGCCTCATGGGTTGCGCCCCAGATGTTGGCATCGGTGGAGTATGCCTTTTCTTTGGATGCCTTGTATGGCAAGTTACGCGCTGTCAGAAACTCGCTCATCTCTGTACGTCCACCCATCTCGTCCACAAAGGTGGGGTCAAGCCATGGCTTATAGATGCGCAATGCCGGATTCACCATGAGGCCATAGCGATAGAAGCGTTCAATGTCGTTGCCTTTATATGTGCTTCCATCACCCCAGATATCGACGCCGTCGTGTTGCATGGCGCGTACCAACAAGGTGCCCGTCACTGCTCGACCTAATGGGGTGGTGTTGAAATATGTCTTGCCCGCAGTGGAGATATGAAATGCGCCGCATTGCAGTGCGATAAGTCCTTCGTGGACAAGTTCAGATCGACAATCAATGAGGCGAGCAATCTCAGCACCATATTGACGTGCCTTGTCGGGGATGTGATCGAGATCAGTTTCGTCGGGTTGTCCTAGGTCTGCGGTGTAGGCACAAGGAATGGCGCCTTTTTCACGCATCCATGCCACGGCTGCCGAAGTATCAAGGCCTCCAGAAAATGCAATTCCGACACGTTCAGAAACTGGCAGGGCAGTGAGGACCTTTGACATGCCCTTAACGGTACTTGCGCGCGACCAACACTTGGGCAATAGACGACAAAAAGCTGGCGAGTGCGACGACAATGACGCCTAGCGCGGTGGCAGGGGAGCTGGCCACATCAGGTAGTGCTGTGGCGGCCAGTAAAAGTGAACACACAATGCTGGTGCGCACCATAATGTCGGGTGCACGCCACGTAGCAACAAGTGGAGTGACCACCAAGCTGAGTGGAACGAGCATGAAAACAGCGGGCGCAGGTTGGAAGCGACTGCCAAGCCACCACACGGGTCGACCGATAGTGCGACTACTTATTGCTACGGCAACCAAAGCCGCAAGTACTGCAATCCACGAGATGAAAGACACGGTACGCCACCCTGAAGATGGAATGACCTGAGGCGTTTTGTGCACAGTGGGGGGAGTGAGTTCCACGTACTTCACGGTACATATTTTTATGAGGAGACGGGCAATTATGGGCACTAACCTTTGGCACTAATGGAAAATGCCACATTTCGTAAGTTGTCGGTGTTTTTCCCGATGTGGAATGAACAGGACTACATCGAACGCGCCATCGAGGCTGCACGCGAAGAATGCGAAGACTTGATGGCGTCACGAGACATCGCGGATTACGAAATCATCATTGTGGACGATGCCTCTACCGATGACACTGCGGTCATTGCGGCTCGCATCGCGGCCAACGACCATCGAGTGATTCTGGTGCAACACCCCGAGAATCGAAAACTCGGTGGGGCGATGAAATCTGGTTTTTCTGCAGCAACTGGAGACGTGGTGTTGTACACCGACGCAGATCTTCCGTTCGACATGCACGATGTACATAAAGCGATGCGTCTGTTGCGTTACTACGACGCTGATGTAGTGAGCGCCTATCGCTTTGATCGAACCGGTGAAGGCTATGTGCGCACTGTGTACTCGTTTTTCTACAACATGATGGTGCGCATTCTGTTTGGTGTGCGCATGCGTGACATCAACTTTGCATTTAAATTGTGTCGGTCCAGAATCTTTGAGCATGTGACGTTGAAAAGTGAAGGATCTTTCATAGATGCTGAATTGGTCGTCAAGGCGCAAAAGTACGGATATTCAGTCATTCAATTTGGCGTCGATTACTTCCCACGCACCAGGGGTGTCTCCACTTTGAGTTCGCCCTCGGTCATCTTCAAGATCCTGCGTGAGGCCCGCACTTTGCGCCGTGAAATTCGTCAAATAGCCAAGGTTCGCTGACCCGATGCCACTTGCGGGGTGGGCGTTGGTAGCGTTCCTTACTCGTGAGCGAGCCATTCGACCCCGAATTGAATGAGCCTGTCCCCTCGGAGCAATTTCACGAGGAAATCCTCCCTGTACATGTT
>JBIKSB010000171.1:0-3224 GCA_044348855.1 Ilumatobacteraceae bacterium
AGATGCTTCGTCGTATCGCATGGTGTAGACAACTTCTTTCAAGTCATCGGGGTGCACAGCAAACAAGGTGACTCCCCATTCAAAATCGTCCAGGCCGGCAGACCCAGTGACAAGTTGAATGACGCGGCCTGCAAATGTGCGTCCGCTTTTGCCGTGTTCTTCCATGAGCTCTTTACGGCGGTCATACTCAAGCGTGAACCAGTTCTGATCTGTATTACGGCGCTTTGACATGGGATAGAAACACCATGCATTTTTGCCTGCCGGGGGTAACTGCGGATAGAGGCGAGCATTGAGCATCTCTTGTGGCATGCCTTTTGCATATTCAGACACTTCTGTCAACGAGACATAACTATCCACGATCTCAAGACCTGCATGTTGCAAGCCAGTTTGAAGTGCTTTCAATTCGCGCATGTCTGCGGCCACACCCATCACCGCAAGATCTGCTTTGTGACCCAGCATCGATACCGTCACCACCGTGACACCATTGTTCTCTGCAGCTTTCACTGCGTTAATGAGCGCCTCACCATCAAATTGAGGAAACGGCTTGCAGAAATAATGGACGACTGCGAGTCCAACAGATGGAGACATGGGTTCACTCATGTCTTTTAACCTACCTAGAGACGTGCCAAGACTGCTGAGGCGAATCGAGTGGCGGCATCGGTTCCTGTATGGAGATACAGCGATGGCTCGGCAAGTTCGAGTTCCATCAACACAGGTACGCCGGCTGACCCTCTCACCACGTCCACTCGGGCATACAAGGGGTAATAGCCAAACTTGTCAAAGATGTACGACATCACATCTTCGCCCAGTTCACGCTCCTGACCAGAAGGCTGTCGAGAGCGGATGTCTTCTTCCACAAACAACCCATTCATAGTGCCTTCACCCTGAGACAAAATTGCACCCTTACGAAATGCATGACTGAACTCGCCGTTGAAGTACAGCATTCCTGTCTCACCGCGTTCATCAATAAATCGCTGATACGGCTGCACCATCGCAACTTTTCCACCATCAATGAGAGACAACACATGAGCTGCTGCATCAACCGATTGTTGAATGTGGCGGGTGGTGTTATTAGATCCTGCACTCACGGTGGGCTTCACCACTACATCGCCCGACAGTTGGTCATGAACGCGCACCATGTCTTCAGCCCCCGCCACAAAAGTCGTGGGGATAACTGGAATGCCGGCGTCAATCATTTCGCCTAGGTACACCTTGTTGGTATTCCACTGCAGAATCTCTTTCGAGTTCAGAAGTTGGGTCTGACCAGATACGTGGTCTACCCATTGCAAGAACTCGTCATAGCGACGGTGATAATCCCACGGAGATCGCACAATGGCGACCTCAAATCGCGACCAGTCTTGGGAACTGTCGTCCCAATCCACTACCTCTGCGATACGTCCGCGATCACCTAGAGCACGAACAATGAGATCAAGATCGTGATCGTGATGTCGCGCCTCAGCACAACTCACTAGAGCAACTGGGCGCGCCATCAGCGATGCACTACAACAATGTGGATTTAGAAGTCGCCCATGCCGTGGTCATGTCCACCACCGGCACCAGCTTCTTCGGGCTTGTCCGCAATGACAACTTCTGTGGTCAAGAACAAGGCTGCAATAGATGCCGCGTTCTGCAGTGCAGAACGTGTCACCTTGGCAGCGTCAATGACACCCAGCTTCACGAGGTCTTCGTACTCGCCAGTTGCAGCATTGAGACCCTCATTGCCCTTCAGGCTCTTCACCTTCTGCACAACAACTCCACCTTCAAGGCCGGCGTTTTCTGCAATCTGCTTCAACGGGCCTTCAAGTGAACGAGCAACCATACGTGCACCAGTTGCTTCATCGCCTGCAAGCTTTGCTGCAACTGCTTCCACTGCTGCTTGAGCGCGAAGAAGTGCCACTCCACCACCAGGAACAACACCCTCTTCGATTGCTGCCTTTGTGGTGCTCACTGCGTCTTCAATGCGGTGCTTCTTTTCCTTCAATTCAACTTCGGTTGCTGCGCCCACCTTGAGAACTGCAACGCCACCAGACAACTTGGCAAGACGCTCTTGGAGCTTCTCACGGTCGTAATCAGAGTCGGTGTTTTCAATTTCAGTCTTCAACTGGCTGATGCGACCCTTAATGTCACCTTCGTCGCCGGCACCTTCGATGATGGTGGTCTCGTCTTTGGTGATGACAACACGCTTTGCACGACCCAAAAGATCAAGAGTTGCATTCTCCAACTTCAAGCCCACTTCTTCGCTGATGACTTGACCACCAGTGAGAATTGCAATGTCTTGCAACATGGCTTTGCGGCGATCGCCGAAACCTGGAGCCTTCACTGCAGCGCTCTTGAATGTTCCGCGAATCTTGTTCACAACCAATGTTGCAAGTGCTTCACCTTCAATGTCTTCGGCGATGATGCACAATGGCTTGCCGCTCTGCATGACTTTTTCAAGAACAGGCAACATGTCGCGCACATTGGCGATCTTGTTAGAGACCAACAAGATGTATGCATCGTCCAACGAAGCTTCCATGCGATCTGTGTCGGTAACGAAGTATGGCGAGATGTAGCCCTTGTCAAAGCGCATTCCCTCTACAAGGTCCATCTCCATGCCAAATGTTTGGCTCTCTTCAACGGTGATCACACCGTCTTTGCCTACTTTGTCGATGGCCTCTGAGATCATGCGACCAATTTCGGTATCTGCAGCAGAAATTGATGCGACTTGAGCGATCTGTTCTTTGGAATCAACTTCTTTCGCAAGTGACTTGATGCTGGCAATTGCCTCTGCAACTGCTGCTTCAATGCCCTTCTTCAATGACATGGGGTTTGCACCGGCTGCAACGTTGCGCAATCCTTCGCGCACCATTGTCCATGCCAATACGGTTGCTGTGGTGGTTCCGTCACCTGCGACATCGTCAGTCTTCTTGGCAACTTCTTTCACCAACTCGGCGCCAATGCGCTCGTATGGATCTTCAAGATCGATGTCCTTTGCAATAGACACACCGTCGTTGGTGATGGTGGGAGCACCCCACTGCTTTGCAAGAACAACGTTGCGACCCTTTGGTCCAAGTGTGACGCGCACTGCGTCAGCCAACTTGTTCATTCCTGCTTCAAGACCGCGGCGGGCCTCGTCGTCAAATGCAATCATCTTTGCCATGGTTTCCTCCGAATTTTGGGGGGTTTGCCTACTTTGGGGGATTCGCACTCAAGCGATCCGACTGCTAGCACTCTACCGTTGAGAC
>JBIKSB010000172.1:0-3216 GCA_044348855.1 Ilumatobacteraceae bacterium
GCCATTGTGTTCAGCGATACGCCGTCATTCCATACGTTCCAGGTACTGCTGTAGTTCACGCTGTATTCCACAACATAATCAGTCACTGGCGCGAACGAGGACGTCACTGCGGCCCATGAGACCACCACAGAGGTTGCATTCACCACTGCCGAGATGCGTGACGGTGGATTTGGTGTACCAGCAACACGTGGCTGCAAGGTGAGAACATTTGAAGGTGCGCTCTCGCCCACACTGTTCACTGCCTTCACTCGGAAGAGATAGCTAGTACCACCGACCAAGTTGTCAATACGCACAGAACGCGTTGCAGTGGTAAGTGTGCGAGACCATGATGCACCGTTATCGGTAGACATCTCTACGTTGTAGCCAGTAACGACTGCACCACCATTGTTGCTGGGCATTGACCAAGACAGAAAACCCGATGCTCCAGACACAAAACCTGACAACGATCGTGGTGCACTTGCCGCTGTGGGGGCAACCGGAGTTGCATTCACTACCAATGATGGTGCGCCGACTCCCACTGCGTTCACTGCAAGAACGCGGAATTGATGCAGTTGTCCACCTTGAAGATTGTTGAGGAAAAGATTGCGAGTAGAAGCAGTCACCTGAGTACTACGTGTCCACGACTGTCCACCATTTGCCGAATGCTCCACAAAGAAACCGGTCACTGGAGTTCCGCCAGTATTTGTCGGACTGGACCAGAACACGTGTGCTGTATTGAATCCCACAGATACCGACGGGAAGCGTGGTTCACTTGGTGCAGTCAACGCAATGGGGGTCACTGTTGCGGTGGCATCAGCACTTGTTCCGTACTCATTAATGGCGCGCACACGAACCAGATGTGACACTCCACCTTCGAGATTTGCAGGATAGGCAAAACGTGTTGCGGCATTAGTGCGCACAGAGCCAATCCATGTATTGCCGTTATCTACCGACCAATCCACGATGTAGCCCTGCAAGGTGCCGCCACCAAGATCTGTGGGTGCACTCCATGACACATATGCACCCAACAGACGTGGCGAGGTGACAATTCCTCGCACTACTGATGGTGGATTGAATGCCAATGGCGTTGCAGATGTCGTGGCACTTGGTGCTCCTACTCCACCTGCATTCACTGCCGATACGCGAATCAGATAGCGAGTATTGGCGTTCAGTGGCGTCAACACCACTGAACGCAGAATTGATACGCCATCGTTGAACACTTGCCAGGTTGCACCATCGTTGGTGGAGGTTTCAATGACATAGTCGGTAATTGCACTGCCACCGTTGCTCACAGGCGATGACCATGACAGACCCACTCGCTCACGGCCCACTGTTGTGACAAGTGAGAGCGGTGCACTCGGCCGGCCAGGCAATGAAGGCGTTAAAGCAAGTGTTGCCGATGCTGCACTTCGTCCCACAGAGTTCACCGCAGACACACGGAACACATATTGCGTGAAATTTGTGAGGTTGTTCACTGTGGCTGATGCAGTTGTAGACACTCCATCATTAACAGTTGACCATGATGATCCGTTAGAGGTCGAGAACTCAATGATGTAATCAGTCAGTGGTGCTCCACCATCTGATGGTGGTGCATTCCACGCCAAAGACACAGATCCACTGGCCACAGTGCCGCGCAGACCAGTGGGCGCTGACGGCGCCGATGGAGGTGCTGGCTCAAATGACGACGAGAAGATAAGAGAAGTCGGTGATTCTGTACCGGCGCTTGTAATGACTGCACGGGTAGCTGCATTCAAGATCACCGAGGACACCTGCGCGGGTGTTGCAGAGGTATTTGTAGCTAGATAAAGCGCGGCGACACCTGCAACGTGTGGTGCTGCCATTGAGGTTCCTTGCCATGTACGCAATGCGGTGGGTGCACCAATAAAGGCTGACGTAATGGAAGTTCCGGGTGCGAAGACATCAAGGCATCGTCCCCAGTTAGAGAAAGATGCGCGAGCATCGTTGGGCGTTGATGCACCCACCGTGATAGCACCAGGAGCAGAGGCTGGCGAATACCTACATGCATCATCATTGCTATTTCCTGCAGCAACTACATAAGTAATTCCATCAGCAATTGCGCGTGCAACAGCAGAGTTAATGGACGCACTTGCGCCACCACCAAGGCTCATGTTGGCAACTGCAGGCGTTCCTGCTTGGTGATGAGCCACAGTCCAGTCGATGCCAGCAATTACGCCGGACCAAGTACCAGAACCTGTGCAGCTCAAGACACGCACTGGAACAATGGTTGCTTGCTTTGCGACACCATAGGTAGTCCCCGCAACTGTTCCGGCCACGTGTGTGCCGTGACCATGGCAATCATCGGTGCCTCTGCCGTCGTTAATTGAAGTGAAACCATTTGTGACCCGGCCAGAGAATTCGTTGTGTGCTGCATACACGCCGGTGTCCAGAATGTATGTGGTCACTCCTTGGCCTTGATTGGCGTATGTGTATGTGCGATTCAAAGGAAGTTGACGCTGATCAATGCGGTCAAGGCCCCATGTGGCACCATCTTGTGTGTTTTCCACACTGACCACGCGGTCAGGCTCGATGGAGATCACATTGGGATTCATCTGAAGATCAATAACTTCGTTCGGATCAAGGTCTGCGACAAAACCAGAAATTGCATGCGAATACATCGCAACTACATTCTCGGATAGATCTGTTGCAGCAATTCGTGACGCCACATCTGAAGAGAACTCAACGATGTAGCGATTCGGAATCACATCACCAGCTTGGGCATCATCGGGCACGGTCAAGCCTGTGACGATTTCAGTGGGTGCGGAATCGACAGAAAAACTTTGCTCCGGTGACACGATGCGCACTGATGAGCGACTAGCGACTGCTTCTGCTTGGGCTTCGGTCAATGTGCGTGTGGTGACAGAGCCATCTGTGCCGATAATGACGTAATCCGTACCTGTTGCTGCACTCGCCGTGGACGGAACAACGACAACAGTTCCCAGTGCGAGAAAACCCGCGGCAAGGGAACGAAACAGACCAGGTACACCCATACCTTAAGTCTAGGTCATACGGCGAAAAGGGCGACCAAAACCGGGGTAACGACAAGAGCAGGAAGCAACGAGCCCAGTTTTATGCGCTTTATGTCCAACAGATTTAATCCGATGGCCAGAACCAGGAAACCTCCTGTGGCAAAGAGCTCAATTCTCATGCGGTCATCGAGGATTGCGTCAATGCCTGTTCCCCCCAAGGTGAGCAGCCCTTGCACCACAAATACGCTCG
>JBIKSB010000017.1:0-11702 GCA_044348855.1 Ilumatobacteraceae bacterium
CAACTCACCCAACAATCTTCCAAGGTGTTCACGAGCGCGCACCTTGGATGCATCATGATGAGTCGGGTCGGCGAAACGTTCGACAATCTCAGGTGTAAAGCCCAACAAACAGACTTCACTTCGCAATGTCACTTGATGAGAATCTTGCACCTGTGACTGCACATCGGACATGACGTTCACAATGTCGAGTGCAGTTGCACTGGCATCGGCTTGAATAAAGTTTGCGTGCTTTTCTGAAACTACTGCGCCTCCGCGACGATGGCCACGCAATCCCAGTGCATCAATGAGCGCACCCGCACTTCCCTCTCCAGGCGCCGGATTCACAAATACTGACCCTGCATTGCGACCACCTGGTTGATGATCTCGCCTCCAACGCACAACCTCATCAATAACTTGGGTGCCTTGTTGGACGGACGTCTCAGTAGTCGCGAAACTTGCAGTCACAACAAGATGATGTGTGGACAACGCCGAACCACGAAAATGAAATCCAAGGTCGTCGACGGAGACGTCTGCAGATTTACCTGAACGCAATGAGACGATGCGTGCAGACACCAGCGAATCGCACATCTCTGCACCATGGCCTCCTGCATTCATACGCACTGCACCACCCACACTGCCTGGAATTCCCACGCACCATTCCAATCCTCCACGACCTGCATTCACTGTTCGCCGTGCCAGGATCGGCATCGTCATCGAACCATACGCCGTCACAATGTCACCGTGCACCAATATCTCTGCATCACGTGGTGCAGACGACACCACAACTGCGACCCCTGAAAATCCCTCGTCGGATACAAGCGTGTTGCTACCTCGCCCCACAATTGCCACAGGGATATTGGGAAACTTGGCAAGAACTGCTCCAAGTTCGCCACACACACCAATATCGGAGACCACTACCGCAAGTGCTGCCGCACCACCGACGGCATATGTAGTGAGAGGTCCTAACGGAAAGTCTTTGCGTACATCACATCCCGCACGCGTCAACTCTTGTGATAGCTCATTCAGAATCTCTTGCGACATCATTGGAGAACCTCGCGCATCACATCATCGGGAAATGTTTCGATGTCGCCACACCCCATTGAGATGCAACCATCGCCTGGTTGCAAATACTCGGCCACACTTTGCACAACATCGCCGCGGGTAGGTGCCCACACCACATCACTCTCAGGATGCGCATCACGAATCGCTTGCCACACCAATTTGCCCGTTACACCAGGAATCGGTGTAGTGCCCGACGCATAGATGTCTGTGATCACAGTGCGATCGGCGTGTGCAAAACAATCGGCATAACTTTCATACATTTCCGCAATGCGGTGATATCGATTGGGTTGGAATACCGCCACCACTCTGCCTGTGACCTCGGGATGAGATCTCATCGCCTGCAAGGCTGCCTCAATTTCTGCAGGCAAATGGGCGTAGTCATCTACAAGCAATGCGCCATGGAGATGTCCACGTTCTGTAAAGCGGCGAACAACACCACCAAAACTTCCCAACGCATCTATGGCATCCACAGGATTGACGTCCAATCCATCGAGCATCGCAAGTGCCGCGGCCACATTCAAAGCGTTATGAACACCGCGCAAAGGAACTGCACACGAAAGAATTTGGCCCTTGATTTCAATTTTTAGCGAGAGCCCCTGTTGGGTGGAGACCACCTCATGCAGACGCACATCGGCATCAGAGCTGTAACCAAAAGTGCGCACGGAGGTTCCGTGGAGACGACGCGCAATGGTGCAACTCGTCGCATCGTCTGCATTCATCACAACGATTCCCGCTACCCGGGAAATAACGTCGGTCATGGAGTCTTGGAGTTGCGCAAAGGTTCCAAAGTGATCGAGGTGATCAACATCTACATTGGTCACAATGATGTGTGCAAGTGGCAACGTTTCTAAGGTTCCATCGCTTTCATCGGCTTCAAGCACACACAAGTCAGCAGAACCCACTCGTGCGCCTGCGTGCAACCCAGGAACTTCAGCACCCACAATTGCCATAGGGTCACGCCCACAAAAGGCCAACATGTGAGTGATCAATGCAGACGTCGTTGACTTTCCATGCGTTCCTGCCACACCAATTGTGGGGATGGCCTGACACAGCCCCGCCAAGATGCCTGAGCGATGATGCACCGCGATATTGAGTTCGCGTGCGCGCATTAACTCAACGTTGGTGTGAGGGATAGCAGTGGAATACACCACTAGATCCACGTCGTCGACCAGGTCGACATGGTGCCCCACGGTGACCGCCACTCCTACATCACGCACAGTTGTCAAGGTGGCCGATTCACGCATGTCAGAGCCTGAGACGCGATGACCGAGCCCTGCCAGAACAATCGCCAACGGCGCCATTCCAGGCCCACCTACCCCCACGACATGCACGCGACGAGAACTCGAGAGGTCTACGGGAAGTTCGCGCGGGCGTCGGGACACAGGATCAGACATGAGATACCCATTGTTTCATGTGGACCTGGTCAGGCAGTGGCGTTCTGAATCACCTCAACAAGAGACGGACCCCGATGTAGAGCCCCCAAGGCATAGGCCGAAGCCGCCAAATCCTTTTGCGTGTGCTCATTTGCCACAACATCCACGATCTTTTGGATGCCCTCTGGACGTGAGAGTTCATCTTCAGTCAGCAATATCGCGGCTCCTTGGTCACTTAACCATGATGCATTCAGCAATTGATGATTGTCTGCCGCACCCGCCCATGGCACAAGAACTGAGGCAATACCGACTGTGGCAATTTCAGCAACTGTGCTGGCACCTGCGCGTGCAAGCAAGACGTCACATGCGGCATAGAGATCTGCCATCTCTGAGACATAAGTGCGACGAATGTATGTGACACCGGCAGGAATCACCGGTGGATTGTCGTTTTCGTTACGCGGACCACATACGTGAAAAAGCACTACGTCATTCAAGACAGCACTACTTCGAGCAATCTCGCCCACAGCACTATTCAAAACACCTGAACCTAAAGAGCCCCCCACGATGGCAAGACATTTGGCGTGTGGGGCAATTCCCAGCTTCTGTCGTGCATCACTACGCTGGTGGGCAACTCTGAGTTCGCGAAGTTCGCGACGTACGGGTGCACCTGTGTGCACTGCGCGTGGCAAATCCGTTTCCGCAAAAGCAACAGCGCATACCTTCGCGTACCGAGATTGACGTCTCGTAGCGAGACCTGGAATGCGGTCGTAGCTCACACACACGAGTGGAACACCAAAAGATTTCGCTGCGCGCGCCATGGGTTGGCTTGCATAACCCCCTACGGAAACAACTACTTGTGGTCGCCACTTCTTCATCAGACGATGCGCAAGCACTCGACTGTGTCCCAGACGCCACACCAGTGAGACGTTCTTGACTTGCGCACGAAGGTCCAGTGCGCGTTGTAAACCTGAAATGGGGAGAAAGTGCGACTCCCATGGCGCATCTTGCATCAATGTTTTTTCAACACCACGACGCGACCCTACATATTTGATCTCGTCGGCGTGATATCCCGACTCCAGCAATGCTTCCAAAATGGCACGCGCAGGAATGACATGACCACTTGTGCCACCACCGGTTACAACTGCACGCACCATGGCGTTACTTCTTTGCGTAGCGGGCAACGTTCAATAACAGCCCCACTGCCGCCATGGATGCAATCATCGATGAACCACCGTAGGAAAGGAACGGAAGAGTGAGACCTGTCATCGGCAAGACGCCAACAACCCCACCGATGTTGACAATTGCTTGCACACCAAACCACGCAGAGATACCGCCGGCAAGAAACGCACCGTGCATATCGCTGGCGGCCAGAGCCACTTGAATACCAAACAGCACCAAGAACAAGAACCCACCAAGAACCATCAATGTTCCGAACAAGCCCAGTTCTTCTGCAATCACGGAGAATATGAAGTCGCTATAGGCCAACGGGACATATCCCCATTTACTGGTTCCCGCACCAATTCCTGTTCCTCCCCATCCGCCATTAGCAATGGAAAGAAGTGCTTGGTACACCTGGTACCCCGAGTCACTCTTTGTCGCTTCAAGGTTCATAAATGCCAGCATGCGTTCGCTAGCGCGTTGGGCAAACTGAAGAACAGCCAGACCGCCGAGAAAAACTATTCCACTCGTAAGGATTAACTGCTTCCACGGCAATGACGCCATAAACATCATTGCGATGACGAATCCCGCAAAAATTGTGGCACTTCCAAAGTCGCGTTGTAGCCCGCACAAGCCCGCGGTGATGAGCAACACGAAGATCATCGGCCACATCACCACAGATGGAATTGCAACTGATCGGTGACGCTTGGCTAACAAGTTGGCACAGAACAAGATGGTCGCAAGCTTCAAAAACTCCGATGGCTGCAGACGTACCGGACCAATGTCTAACCATGCCTTGGCACCATTTGTGACTTGACCCCATGCAACCACGATCACGTTTGCACTCGCCACAGCGATAGAGGTGGGCCACAACAAGCCAAAATTTTTCCAGTTCTCGTAGGGCAAGCGATACATGCCCCACATCGCAATAGCCCCCACACCCACCCAAATGAGTTGGCGACTGAACATTCCCCACGCCGAAGAACCTGTATGCAGGCTCGTCACAGACGACGAGGACAACACCATCACTAAGCCCAGCAATATAAATGAGGCAACGATTACCAAGATCCACCAGAAGGCTGGTGTCGGTTTTTCTAAGAGAAGTCGGTTGCGACCTTTGTCAATTCCACCTGTACGACGCAACACTTCCAAGCGACGTTCGCGCAAGGAAGGCGCACGACGTGGTGAGTCAACGTTGGTCATTTCAGTACCCCGCGAAGCGATCCGCTATCGAAGTGAAATCGGCGATGAAGATCCCCAATGCCACAGCAACACAGATTCCCGACATAATCCAAAATCTGATGATGACCGTGGTTTCTGGCCAACCCGACAACTCGAAGTGATGATGAATCGGTGACATCTTGAAAAGCCGACGAGTACGACCAGATGCTTTGAACACAGTCATCTGCAACGCAACAGATCCTGCTTCCATCACATTGAGAGCCGCAATCAATGGCAACAACATGTGTGTATTTGTAGCTACCGCAAGCATGCCCAGCGCAGCACCGATGCCCAACGCCCCCACATCACCCATGAAAATTCTTGCGGGTGCCGCATTCCACCACAAGAAACCACCACACGCACCTGCCATTGCTGCAGCGAATACGGAGAGGTCTAACGGGTTTACTAATTCGTAGATATCAGGATTACGAAACGCCCAGTAAGCAATCACTGTGAATGCAAGAAATCCAAAGAGCGCAGAACCCGCCGCTAAACCATCAAGGCCATCGGTGACATTGACTGCATTAGTTGTCGACCACACCATTAAGGCCGTCCACAGCACCCACAACACTTGAGGCAGTTCCCAGCCAGGAAGATCGAAACGGGTGAAGGAAAGTGTCTCACTCACCCCGGTTGCCGCCGACAGCCACCACATGATGCCTGCGACTAAACCGAATGTGATCCAACCCTTTTTCTTCCAGAAAATTCCTCTGTTATGTGATTTGCGCACCTTGAGGTAATCGTCGAGAAAACCCATCAGAGCCAAGATGGCGACGCCTGCCCACATGATCATTGCTTGATCGGAAAACGGCAATCCATCTCGAATATGAGCAACCGACCAGCCAATGAATGCAGATGCCAAGATCGCAATTCCACCCATAGTGGCGGTGCCCTGCTTCTTCATGTGATGCACGGGGCCATGATCTTCAGATCCAAGAATCGGTTGACCCTTGCCGAGATTGTCAAAAAATTGAATAAGCCAACGGGTACCAAAAAGAGAGAGCACCATGGCAACTGCGCCTGCAATCAATACTGCAATCACTGTGCTGCCTCCTCTCTTCGACGTAGTGCGTCACGAGCTTTGTCTATGTCACTGAATGGATAGAGAACACCTTTGACCTCTTGAGTCATCTCATGTCCTTTGCCCGCGAGCACTACTATGTCACCATGTTTGGCCATGAAAATGGCGGATGTTATGGCTGCGCTTCGATCGGCTTCACGATGTACTTCCCCACGCGTGTCTGATGGGATGCCATCAATCACTTGCTGAATGATGTCCTCGGGATTCTCATGTCGAGGATTATCTGAAGTAACGACCACCACATCGGCGAGTTCTGATGCAATTCGACCCATGAGTGGACGTTTTCCTTCGTCTCGATTACCACCGCAACCAAAGACAATGATCACTTTGCCTTGGGTCAGTGAGCGAGATGTTTCCAAAAGCACTGTGAGGCCCTCGGGGGTATGCGCGTAGTCAACGATGACACTGATACCTTCATCATTTGACACAGATTCAAAACGCCCCGTGATCGATGGAAGACTTCTCAAGCCCTGGGCCACAACTTTGGTCTCCAGACCTAACTCCGCCGCAGCAGTGATCGCTGCAAGAGCATTCATCACAGTAAACATTCCACCGAGTGGAACTGTGACTACTTCTTGTCTCCATAAGAAACTGACTTGGTCGACTTCCACCACGACGTCACTGATGTCGTGGAGCGAAAAGGTTGTCAGATGAATGGGTTGCACATCACATAACAACCGCCCTCGTGCATCATCAATATTGACGACGCCCCGCACAGATTGGCCAGGTTCAAAGAGTTTTGCCTTAGCAGCAAAATACGCCTCTTCCGTTCCATGAAAATCCAGATGATCACGACCCACATTGGTCAAGACTGCAACGTCAAACATCACACCAGCCACTCGGTGAAGTGCCAATGCATGAGACGACACTTCCATCACTACGTGGCTTATTCCTTCGGTGACACATTTGCGAAAATGCGCATGGAGATCGATTGCTTCAGGAGTGGTGCGCTCTCCTGTCAAAGTACCCAAAGTATTCACTGCGTATCCCGCAGTAGACAAGATCTCCGACAGCATTGCTGCAGTTGACGTCTTCCCGTTTGTGCCGGTTATGCCCACAATTGTCAAACTGTCACTTGGTGTGCCAAAGGCTGCACTTGCAACAAGACCGAGTGTTTCTCGAACATTTTTGACAACGATAAGCGCAACATCATCTGAGACATTCTCGATATTTCGATCTACCAACAGCGCAACCGCGCCTGATTTCACTGCATCGCCAATGAATGAATGGCCATCAAAATGCTCTCCGGTCACACAACAGTAAAGATCGCCAGGTTGAACTTCTCGCGAATCTTGTGTGATCCCTGTAATCACCACATCGCGATGGCGTACTGACTCAGTCGTAACTTGCGAGATGAGGTCTTGAACTGTTATCGGAGTAACCGGATACCGAGACATTATGCGGCCTCATCAACGACTTGCGGACTGCACTGGGCGCTTGCACCCCGTACCTGTTCCGGTGGGCTCTATGCCAATCTCACGCATGATGGAGGGAACAAGGCGGGCAAAGACGGGGGCTGCAGCAGTTCCGCCAAAGCGATCTCGCGACGATGCATTGGGTTCATCGATACTGACGAACACAGTGATCCGAGGGGCTTCTGCAGGAAAGTAACCCACAAAGGATGCAAAATACTTGCGAGCACCGACATCCGTTGCATACGTACCATTGTCTTGCGCTTTGTAGCCAGTACCTGTCTTGCCTGCAACTTGCATACCCTTTACCTGTGCGAGCTCAGCGGTTCCTGTACACACAGCTTCACGCAACATCGAAGTCATCTCTGATGCAGTCTCTTTGGTAATCACTTGACGTGATTGCGATGGTTTGGCCTCAACTTTTTTCCCGCTCTTATCAATAGTTGCGCGTACAAGTCGCGGTGCCACATAGTTTCCACCATTTGCCACAGTGTTCACGCCTGCCACAATCTGCAACGCCGTGGTTGCAAGGCCATAACCGTACGCGACCGTGAACTTCTCTGTGCCGCGCCATTTTTTGGCATCTCGCAGAATTCCACGACTTTCACCTGGATAGTTCAGACCACTCTTTTGACCGAAGCCAAATGCAGTGAGATATTCATGCAATTTTTCCGAAGGAATTGTTTGGGCCGCCAACATCGTGCCGATGTTGGAGCTTTCACTCATAATGGTGCGCACCGACATATCCATGGTGGGATGTGGCCATGCATCACGAATGGGAAAACCATCAATCACTGTGATTCCTGGAACGCTCAACACAGTGTGTTGATTTACTTTTCCTTCGTTCATTGCTGCACTCACGCTGAACACTTTGGCCACAGAGCCAGGTTCATAGGCTTCAACCGCTGCAAAGTTTCCGCTAGCCAACACCGCGGCGCCCTGTTCGTTGCGACGTACGTTCGACATTGAGTAAATGTCACCCGTGATGGAATCCATCACAATGACAGTCCCGCCTTTTGCGCCTAGCTGGCCTACTCGATCTAGCAATGCAGTATCAGTGTGATACTGAATGGTCTTGTCAATAGTCAACACAAGATCGTCGCCGGGAATCGGTGTCGCAGCAGTTGTCATCTGACCCGCGATAGATCGCCCGCGGTTATCCACTTCTTTAATGACTTTGCCATCAAACCCCGCAAGCATGTCGTTGAACTGCAATTCAAGACCAGACATGCCTACGCCGTCAGGATCGGTGCGGCCAATCACTGCTTCGGCAACGCCACCTTCAACTTGTCGAGAGGGCTCAATGTATGAATAGATTCCAGCAAGATTGAGGTTCAAAAGAATTGCTGCTTGATCCTTGGTGAGACCTCGAGCAATGTAGACAAACTTGGAGCCCTCTTTACCCAATCGCCCTGCAAGTTCTGCTTCATCTTCGGGAGTGAGTGCAAGATGAATCGCCAACTGACGAGCGGTATCGAGTGGGTCTGTTACTTCCCGTGGATCGGCATACACCGTGGTGCTGGGAACCGACAAGGCCAATTCATTTCCATTGCGGTCAAAGATAACCCCACGTGAGGCTCGCACAATATTGACGCGTGTGCGTTGTTCGATGCTTTCCGCAAGATACTCACCTCGTTGCACCGTCTGGAGCAAACCCACTCTCAAAGTAATGAGAGAAAGAGCTAGTGCAAAGACTGCAAGACTGGCTTGAAGACGCTTCTTGATGCGTTGATGAGCCTCTTGAGATGAAATCTTGTTGGTTTTGTGGCGTGGATCTACTTCACCTGTGAATGCCATGTAAATCGTTCGCTTCAGGCTCTTGAACAAAATTGCTACCTGTTGCTCAAAAGGGCTGGTCGTTACTTCCCTACGTTCCCCTTGGGTGCGTCGTCCAGGTGCCGAGCGAGCTGAACTAGGTCGTGATGAGCGAGAAGCTGATGATGAACTGCGCGAAGAACGAACACTGTGTTGTTGTGGACGACGTGAAGATGGTGTGCCAGATCGTGAAGATGTAGAGCGCGTGGAGCTGCGACGTGCCTGTGATGGACCAGTTGATCCGTGAGCACGTGTCCCACGACGACTTTTAGAGTTTTCGCTCACGGTGCACCCACAACCGCTGGCTTCAATCGGCCAAATTCATCAAATGGCGTCTCAATGGATCCCACCACATCAGCATCGATCTTGCCCACATTTGCAGCAACATCGGCAGCAACACTGGCGGGCACTTCCACAATGCGAGAGCCCACACTTGGGACCATTCCCATTTCCCTTGCACGCGAAATCAAAAACTCAGGTGACTGCATAGATGCACGCTCGGCTCGAAGAGAATCGAAATGTTGACGCGCACGAGAGATGTCGTAATTCAGTCGATCAATACGCAATTGCTGTTGAGCCATATGAACACGAAGTGCAACCACCATCCCCATAGCAATGACGACAACAGCAAAGAAAGAAAACACTCGAATAAAGCGACGCTCCGAGCGGGGCACAAGAGTGAGAGTCGGTCGTTGACGCGTCTCATCATGATCTCGAGGAGTAAGCAACGACGGAAGGCGGAATGTCACAGCCATCTCAAAGACCTGACCCAAGTTTTTCTACGACACGAAGACGCGCAGATGTGGAACGTGAGTTACGTGCCTGTTCTGCAGTGCTTGCTTGTCGTGCAACGCGAATTCGACGCACAGAACGAACTGCTCCGCAACCACAAGGAAGCCCTGCCGGACAAGTGCAATTACCCGACTCTGCGCTGCGCATCACTTCTTTGACGATGCGATCTTCACCCGAGTGATAGGACAAGACCGCAAGTCGTGCGCCTGGCTGCAACATCTCGATGACTTCACGTAGAGCTGAAGCCAAAATCTGCAATTCAGCATTCACTTCAATACGAATTGCCTGAAAGGTGCGCTTGGCTGGGTGCCCGCCACGACGGCGAGCCGGCGCGGGAATCGCAGCCACAACTACTTCAGCCAATTGTGTGGTCGACAAGATTGGCCGCGAAGCAATGATCGCGTCTGAAATACGGACGGCAAAGCGTTCATCTGCGTTGTCGCGCAAGAGAGTGATGAGTTGTTCACGGCCGAATGTATTCACCACATCGTGTGCAGTGAGTGCTTGTGATTGATCCATCCGCATATCTAACGGAGCATCAAATCGGTACGAGAATCCACGCTCAGACACATCAAATTGATGCGAGGAAACTCCAAGATCAAAGAGGGCCCCGGCCAACGAACCGAGGCCCTCTTGCTGGACGATTGTTGTAACAGCATCGAAGCGGGCGTGCCGGAGGGCGGCACGTCCACTAACCCCTGCCTGTGTCAGTACAAGTTCTGATGCTGCAAGTGCCTGAGTGTCCTGATCGATGCCGAGAAGACGCAGGTCGGGATGCGCCACAAGCAATGGGCAACTATGTCCTGCCCCACCCAATGTTGCATCGAGAAATACGCCACCATTAAGCGCGTTGAACACATCCATGATTTCGGCCAACATCACTGGCTCATGAGAGAACGTCGCATTCATCGCGGCCCACCTGCACTGATCTTCGGTCCCTGGCAGTTCCCCGGATGAACAATGCCGCCCGGATTTATCCCCGGTACGCGCGCGATGACAGCAGGCGGAGTGAGAGCTAACCACCGTGCCATCCGGAAAACTGCCAGAGACCGACGACCTCTGACCGAAAGAAGAATTACGAGACGCATGAACCATCACGCATCCGCTCCAGCGATTTTTTCGGTACCTGCACTGATGTTGCGTTCGTGACGCTCAGGCTCCCAAATTTCTACGCGATCGAATGATCCGGCCACCACAACTTTGGAGCCAAGAGCAAGCCCCGCGTATTCGCGAAGTTTTTCCTCAAGATTGACGCGACCTTGTGCGTCAATGGTGACCTCAATGGTGTTGGCAGCTAGTGCGCGTTGTTGGCTGCGGTCCATTTCACCGGTGCGCACTTTTTCCAACATGTCGCTGGCATCGCGTTCAAAAGCTTCTGCGGTCATCACATCGATGCACTTGTCGCGACCGAATGCGAGATAGCAACGGGGTTCGAGGCGTGGGCGAAATGCAGCGGGCAGAGCAAGACGACCCTTGGGGTCGAGCTGCCGCTCATGCACTCCTACAAACACTGCCTCCACCTTTCAGGGGAAGATCTCCGCCTTGCCCTAGCCGGACACCCTAATCCCCACTATTCCCCACTGTCAACCACTACTCACCTTTTTTCTCCACCATCCTCCCCACAACCCCCCAATGCAGGGAAAAAGGGCATGGCACGCCCCTCGACGGGTGAATGGAGAAACGCCTCGATCCGACGGCGTCAGGGCTCTAAATACGTGCGCGAGTCAGCGCTGCAAGAAGCGCGTCAGTCAACTGGCGAGATGTGATGTCGACTTCTGCAACGGGCAACGCACGCACCCGTTCTGCGAT
>JBIKSB010000173.1:0-3172 GCA_044348855.1 Ilumatobacteraceae bacterium
CTACCGCAGATTCCAAAAAGACCGTCATCCGCAATGCCCGACTCGTCGATGGCAGTGGCGCACCCGAAACCGTCGCCGACGTCATGTTTGAAGACGGCATCATCCGCGAGATCACCGGCGCTGGCAAGTCCCCCACCGCACACGCACACCGCATCATCGACGCCGACGGCCTTCTGCTCACCCCGGGCTGGGTCGACGTGCACACGCACTACGACGCACAAGCAACGTGGGACCCGTACCTCACCCCCAGCAGTTGGCACGGCGCCACCACTGTGGTGATGGGCAACTGTGGCGTGGGCTTTGCTCCGGCACATGAAGACCGACACGAGTGGCTCATTGAATTGATGGAAGGCGTGGAAGATATTCCCGGTGCCGCCATGACCGAAGGTCTCACCTGGGGCTGGCGCACATTTCCTGAATACCTCGACACGCTTGCGTCGCAAGAACGCGTGATCGACATTGGTGCACAGATTGCCCACGGCGCATTGCGCGCCTTTGTGATGGGTGAACGTGGAGCTGCGAATGAAAGCGCCACCGATGCAGACATCGCCGAGATGGCTAAGGCAGTCGACGAAGCAATGGCTGCAGGTGCGTTGGGTTTCTCCACCAGCCGCACACCGATTCATAAGAGCAAGAGCGGTGAACTCGTGCCTGGCACCAACGCCGACGAGAACGAACTGTTTGGCATTGCAGAAGCGTTGAACAAGCACGGCTGTGGCGTGTTCCAGTTTGCACCCGAGCACAAGATTCTTCCCACCGATGAATGGCCATGGATGCGCGAGCTGTCTGCTCGTAATCCGAACGTGACGGTAAGCGTGAACCTCAACCAGGACGACGCCGCACCCGACGTGTGGCGCACCGTGTTGAAAGAACTCGACCGCGCACAGGCCGATGGGTTGAACATCATCGCGCAAGTGGCGGGTCGTTCTATTGGTGTTCTCATGTGTTTGGAAGGCAGCTTCCACCCACTCGCTTTCCACCCTGCATGGCAAGAGGTCGCTCACTTGTCTCATACAGAAAGAGTCAAGGCATTACGCGACGAAACATTGCGCAACAAGTTTGTGAATGAGATGCCGCGCGATGGTGGCTTCTTCGAAAAGATCGTGTTGTCACGTTTGTGGAAGATGTTCCCGGTGACGGATGCAAACATCAACTACGAACCAAACCCGAAGACCGACAGCATTGATGCATTGGCACAGGCACGCAGAATTGCGCCAATGGACATGGTGTTTGACCAGTTGTTGGCAAACGATGGTCGCGGAATGATCTACATGCCATTCTTCAACTACTCCTATGGAGACCTCTCCATGACGTATGAGTTGATGCAGCATGAGCACACACGCAATGGTTTGTCTGATGCCGGTGCACACTGCGGCGCCATTTGCGATGGCGGGATGCCTACTTTCCTCATGACGCACTGGGTGCGCGACCGCCAGAGGGGTCCGCGTTTGCAGTTAGAGAAGATGGTGCAGCGCCAGACACGCAAGACCGCAGAGCTGTATGGCCTGACAGACCGTGGCTTGATCGCGCCAGGCTTGCGTGCCGACTTAAACCTCATCGACTTTGAAGCACTCACGTTTGACATGCCAGAGATGGTGTACGACTTCCCCGCTAACGGACGCAGGCTTGTGCAACACGCACAGGGCTACGTGGGCACGTTTGTAAATGGCGTGCAGACCGTGGCGAACGATGAGTTCACCGGTGCTATGCCCGGCAAGTTGCTACGCGGCTAAACCAGTTTTTTAACGAGCAATTCTCGATAAGGAGACTGGCTCTACCACCCATTTTTTTTCATCACCAGTTGCGGCAGAAACAAGTTCTTCTCCCGTCGGAAGCAACTTCACCCCCGAGGCCAATAGCGCAACTTCTGTCTTGTCGAATATCTCCGATCCTGGTAGATAGATAACTAAACCATCACGGCCGCGTGTCATTAGAACCCGATAAGTATTTCGCAACAATGCCTGTGGATCTTCCTGTCTGTAACGCCGATTTATCGGCTTTAGAACCCACGAATCTCCGCCCCACAGATAATCATCTCCCCAACACACAATTGGGAGGTCTAGTTCTAAACCCTGGCATCCAAATTCTGTTACTGGCTGAACCAATGCATTAGAGGATTTCGGGTCGCCGGAAGGCATGTTGTACCACTTTGCGACATTCATTGTGCTTGTGGCTTGATAGGTGTTATCTACTCCAAAACCCACAAGTTTTTTTGCATGGCTACTGGCCAATAAACCATAACGACGTGATGGTTCATCTTGATATCGAAGTAGGGCATATCGCTTTGCTTCATCCAAATCTCGAGTTAGATACATCGGATATCGCTGCTCGTGGACTTTGATGCTTTGTCGATGCGCCATCAACAAACTCCCCTCAAGAAGTAGCTGGACCCACCGATGGAGATCCTCCGCACGTCGGCTTCTCAGCGTCACATCCAGATCTAGTTCGTCATGGGAGATGACTTCCGTGTTCTCAAAAGTTGGCGCCAATTTGGGAGAACAATGAACTACCCAATGTTCCCTTGCATTCGGTTCGGAAACTGCATCTTCCCATTGCTTAATTCCTGATTCCTCTCCAGAATGAATTTCCTGCCCTTCACCCACTAGCCCGACGAGTGCGGACCAGTCCGCTATTCGTTCTCCGATTTCCACAAGCAAATCCGGTTCGGAACGCTTAACACCCTTCTTCTCGTTCATATATGCCGCGTCCCATGCTCGTTGCGCTTCATCAAAAACAATCACATGCTCTGAAGGAATCTTTGGCTTCAAATTCAATGCATAGGTCTTAATAAAAGCATGAAGATCTCTTACAAATACTCGAGATTGAAGTGCATCCTGCAGAACTTGCACTAGAGGACCGTTACCCGAAAGGAAGGTTGCCATTCCATGTTTTTCAGCTCTGTCATGAACCAACCTCAGACCAACAAGTGTTTTTCCTGCGCCGGGTACACCCGTCACCAAAGCCAATATCCGGCTACCTGATTCTGCAGCTGAATCAACAATCTCTCCAAGAAGTTCTACGGTCTCTGGAATTCCAGCCGAGATTGCGGTGTATACATGCGGTAGTTCTTCATTACGAAAAATCCGTCTTGCCGCTTCGACCAACGAAGGCAAAGGTTCGTATGACGAATCCAGCCAACTTTGAAGATCAATCACCCCTTCTCGATGCGACG
>JBIKSB010000174.1:0-3171 GCA_044348855.1 Ilumatobacteraceae bacterium
TATTGTGCGCGTCATTCGACACGATGAAGATGTCTATACCTTGGATGTGGAGAAGGGATTTGGGCAATCACTCATTGACCGCCTGAAGAGATTTATTCTTCGTTCAAATGTGGCCTTAGAGCTCACAGATTGGACGGTGCGAGCATTTCGCGGCACGGAAGCATCAACGCTTTCATTTTCCTCTCATGTCGCAGCCACCGCATATTGGTCGCCTTCTCAAGGCCTCGACATTGTGGGTGCGCTCGCTGATTTGCCAGAAGTTGGGGACAAGACAGAACCAGAACACATAGACATGTTTCGTGTTGATGCCCAATGGCCACAACTAGGTACCGATGTTCTAGTGGGTGATATTCCGGCGACGACAGGAGTAGTGGCGGTATCGGTGAGTTTTACCAAAGGCTGTTACCCAGGACAGGAACTGGTAGAACGCATGGATGCACGAGGCACGTCTGCGCCAGTGGTGGTGCGAGCGATGACACGAGATGGTGTGGGTGTAGGTAGCCGAGTGCGTGAAGACGAAAAAGATGTAGGCACAGTTACCTCGATTGGTTTTACTCGAGCCTTAATTCGGTGCAGTCGACAGTCAACGGTGGGTGAACCACTGGGTTGATATCTCAGGCAGGTGCTGAATCTGTCGAAAAACTGGAGCGTTGGTGACCACTTGTTGCACGCTGTCGTTGTGTAACTCAGATCGCTGGGCTGCATGAAGCCATGAGATACATGACGTGACATCGCCCATGGCAAGACAGGCACGCGCAGCGGCGATTGCGGTATCGAAAGCAGGGCACTGTTGATATGCGCGCCGTGCATAGTGCACTACTTCTGAGTAGTTTCCTTGATCTGTGAGAGAGGCGATGATGGCGCCATCAATCTCTAGGTTTCCGCCCGAGGAAAAATGAGGATCAGCGGCAAGTTGATGTATGCGTTTGGGTAGAGCGAGCGATTGCCATTGCATGAATAGCATGAAAAGGAATAGTGGTAGAAGCCCAATGAAGCCACCGATGAAACTTGCAGCAGCAAAAAATGCTGTAAGCGCAATACTGGCGCGCAGCATGAACTCTTTGCCTTTGAGTGGTGAGATTCTCTCTGCAATGGCCGTGACTACCGCACCACCGTCAAGTGGAAGGAGTGGAATGAGATTCAAGGCTCCCAGTACAAAACCCGCCCACCACAAAGCGATTGTCATATCGCTTTGCACGATGTCTTCTCGCACAAATGGGTTCACTCCTAAGGCCACAAGAGCAGCCAATGCAGTAGTCACTTGCAGCAATGGTCCCGCCAAGGCAATTCGGATGCGTTGCAACCAAGGAAGTGGGCTTTCGCTTTCGTATGAGGCATAGGCGATCATGAAGTCAAGAGAAATGGATGCTTTGCATCCTGCACGTCGCGCAGCTAGGGCATGTCCTAGCTCGTGAATAACGGTAAACACAGCGACTGTCAGTGCTATCCATACGCCCAGAGGAAAAGGGTACAAAAAAGTCAAAATGGCAAGAAAGAAGAGAAAACCAGGTCGTACTCGTGTGGGAAACCCCAGTAGCGACACCGTACTCTTCGACGAAGTGTTGCCAAATAATGCCATGCCTGCAGTGTATGCAGTGTGGGGAAACATCTTCATAGAATGCGCGAGTGCCTTTTGTCTACGCCTTCGATCACAAGCATCGCCGTTCTCCCATGGAGTACAAAGATCTTCTTGGAGGCAAAGGCGCCAATCTCGCCGAGATGATGACTGTGTTAGGCCTGCCAGTGCCTCACGGCTTTACCATCACCACAGATGCATGCCGCGCCTATATGTATGGTGGGTGGCCTAAAGATTTACACGAGGAGATTGTTCGTCACGTTGCGTCGTTAGAAAAAAAGATGGGTCGATCTCTAGGTGACGCACACGACCCATTGTTGGTCTCTGTGCGTTCTGGCGCAAAGTTTTCTATGCCCGGCATGATGGACACAGTTCTCAATCTTGGGTTGAATGACAAAAGCGTCAAAGGCCTTGCTGAGTCCACGCACAATGAAAGATTTGCTTATGACTCCTATCGGCGATTCATCTCGATGTACGGCCGCATTGTGTTGGGTGTGGAAGGTGAAGTTTTTGAACATGCATTAGACCAAGTCCGCAGCGCAGAGGGCGTGCGTACCGATGCTGAGATTTCATCGGTAGCGCTTCAAGAACTGTGCAGTATCTACAAAGACGCAGTTGCGGCACATACAGGTAAGCCGTTCCCGCAAGATCCCATGAAACAACTTCGGGGAGCAGTGGAGGCGGTCTTCCGCTCATGGAATGGGCCACGTGCGATTGCATATCGTGTGCGCGAAAAGATCAGTCATGAACTTGGCACCGCAGTCAATGTGCAAGCGATGGTGTTTGGCAACCGTGATGAGAACTCCGGAACAGGTGTGGGATTTACACGTAATGCTGCAACGGGCGAGGCAATCCCTTATGGTGATTTTCTTGTTAATGCCCAAGGCGAAGACGTTGTTGCAGGTATTCGCAACACAGAAGATCTTGATGCACTTCAGCGAAAGTTTCCTGACATTCACACTGAACTCATGGCGATTTTCGTGCGGCTCGAGCGTCACTATGCCGATATGTGTGATACCGAATTCACCATCGAACAGGGCAAGTTATGGATGCTCCAAACACGAGTAGGTAAGCGCACAGGTGCTGCCGCACTCAAGATGGCAGTAGACATGACGAAACCTACTGGTCCTAAAAAGAATTCATGGAAAATATCTCGGCGCGAAGCGATTATGCGCATTACTTCCGATCATCTTGATCAAGTGTTGCATCCGCAGTTTGCGCACAAGAGCACACCCATTGCCAAGGGGTTGGGAGCATCGCCGGGCGCGGCCGTGGGTCGTGTGTATTTCACCGCTGATGCAGCCGAAGATGCGGTGAAACGTGGTGAAGATGTGATCTTGGTGCGCAACGAAACAAGCCCGGAAGATGTGCATGGAATGATGGTCTCCAAGGGAGTACTCACTGCGCGTGGCGGTCTGGTGAGCCACGCCGCTGTAGTTGCACGTGGGTGGGGAACTCCGGCAATTGTGGGTGCAGAGTCTCTCAAGATTGAAGACCACCAATTCTGCGTTGATGACCATGTGGTGCGTGAGGGTGATTGGATTGCTCTCGATGGTGCTACGGGCGACATTATGTTGGGCAAACTTGACCTCAAG
>JBIKSB010000175.1:0-3163 GCA_044348855.1 Ilumatobacteraceae bacterium
CGCAGGCTGATGTCCGCGTAGTACACAATGTTGTCTCTACGACTTAGCGCCTGATTTCATGCGCACAAGCGCCTTGAAGATCTCACCAATCGTGTGCCCCGCTTCAAGTGGATGTCGCAAGTGTTGTGTGTAATCCACGGTGTAGGTGTTGCGACGTCCATCTTTAGTGCGAATGACATAACCGCCCTCAACTAACTCACCCACAATGCGATGTGCGGCTCGCTCTCCAATGCCCACTAGATCGGCGATGTCAGAGATGCGGATGTCGGGATTTTGGGCAATACACACGAGCACATGGCCGTGATTGGTGAAAAAAGTCCATGAGCCCTCAGGGGGGCTTGCGGGTTTCTTCTTAGTAGCCATGGCCTAATAATCGCATATTTGTGTGCCCATTTGACATGTCATAAATAACATGTCATTCTTATCGTGTTTTATGAGACATAGAAAGTGACATCAGTCGTGATACCTACGCGCTACGCCGGCAAGAAAGCCTCACTAGCCACCATGCACGGCAAACTTGAATTGATCTCACCGCATATGAACACCCTTGGTCTCGCCGTGTTCACATCACCCATCGACACCGACATGTTTGGCACATTCACTGGTGACATCGCACGACTTCACAGCCCAGTGGACACTGCGATCGCAAAAGCCAGAGAGGGCATGTGGGCATCGTCTACAACGCTCGGCATTGCATCCGAGGGCTCCATTGGAGTTCAAGGGTTCTTGCCCTTTGTGGCCGACGTAGAAACTGTGGTGTTCGTCGATGATGACGAAGAATTTGTGCTTTCAGAAACCGCAACCAGCCATCAGATTGTGACTCACTCTTGGTCTCTCGGATATGGGTTGCCGCAAGAGGCTGATCTTGAGCGTGCAGGATTTCCCGATCATGGGCTCATCGTGCGCACCGATGCCGACAATGTTGCGATAACAAAAGGAATACACGACCTCGAAGAGTTGAACCGTGTTGTCGAGCAGTGTTGGGAAATGGGCGCAACTCATGTCTCTGTGGAATCTGACTTGCGAGCGCACCACTGCCCGTCGCGTCGGCCCACAATTGCAGAAGCCGCGCGCAAGCTTGCAGAGCGACTCAGCCATACGTGTCCCGCCTGCAATTGCCCAGGATGGGGCCTGGTGGATGTAGTGCGCGGTCGCGAGTGTGCACTGTGCAATGGCCCCACTCAAGGAAAAATTGCAGACGTCTACGGGTGTTGTCGATGCCCCGAGCAAAAGATCACCCTTCTTGATGTTCCACTCGCTGATCCTTCAACATGCGAAAGATGTAACCCGTGAAAAAGACATGTCTCCCCCGCAGTTATTCAACGAGCTATTGGTGGCCACAATGAATCCAGTTTTCTCAACGACCGGCAATGTTCTTGTGGCAATTGCCTTGCGGCCCGACAGCAGAATTCGTGATATTGCCTCAGAACTTAACGTCACCGACCGCACGGTCATTATCTCCATTGCCCAACTTGTGGAAGGCGGATTTGTCTCTGTGGAACGGGCAGGTAGAAGAAATCGCTATCACGTAGATCTCAATCGTGAGATTCACTGCGGAAGAACCTCAATCAAAATTCACGACTTGATTGAACTCATTCAACGCGCAATGTAATCATCATGTGCGTGAGAACTCTCACTATCAATTCTGGGGGTTCAGCAGGAAGCGCAACACAGCCACGGTGGTCTTGACCCACGCAGCATCTACCTCGTCGGACTTAAGCCCATCAACCGTGATACGTCCAATAAATATCGATGAAATGAAGCGGGCGATATCGATAGAAGGTTGGGTCATTTTGATAAGGCCATTTGATTGAACAATCTCTAGAGTCTTCGCAAGATACTCATCGCCAAAAATATGATTCTCTACGAGAGACTCCTGAAGCTGTGGAATGTTTTGTGCTGCTGCAATCACGGCGACTCGATGCGCGCGAGATTGGCGGCCCTCCGGGAGAGAGGCAAACAACAATGCTTGCTCTAGAAGCTCAAAAGTGGTTTCACCCGATGTGGCCGCACTAAGCGCCAACCGTAACATTTCATTTGAATATCGAATCTCGGAAATCAGACGTTCCACTTCAACAGCAGCAATGATTCCATCTCGGTCACCAAAATGGTGATACATGGAACTTCGAGAAACACCGGACTCTTCAATTACCCGGAGAATGTTGAACTTTATGGGGCCATACTTTTCAAGTTCGGCTTGTGCACACTTCAAAATGTGTTGTCTCGTCTCGCGACCATTGCTTCGTGTCGGACGTTGAGAAATCTCTGCAACATCTTTCATCACAATCGCCTCATGTTTCTTGGGTACGGATACTGAAACCCAAACTACAACTTCCAATCGTTGGCAGATTCATTGCACAAGAGATGAATGTCCATACGGGGAACCACTGTTGGCTGTAGGTGGGCATTAGCCTGAGAGACCGATGATGAGTACCCAAAGTGATACCTCAGTCCATGCACGAGGTCTTGTAAAGAAATATGGTGAGGTGACCGCCCTTGACGGCCTGGATCTCGATGTTGCTGGAGGCACAGTTTTAGGCCTTCTAGGACCCAATGGGGCCGGGAAGACAACTGCGGTCTCTATTCTCACCACTCTCGTCACCCCAGATTCCGGCACAGCAACTGTGGCGGGTGTGGATGTGATGGCCCAACCAAAAGAAGTACGACGCCGCATTGGACTGTCGGGTCAATACGCAGCAGTGGATGAAAATCTCACCGCTACAGAGAACCTAGAGATGATTGCTCGCCTCTATGGAATGTCGTGGCGAGACTCGCGCACTCGCACGAAAGTGATTCTTGATCAGTTTCGACTCAGCGATGCTGCCCATCGCCCTCTAAAAACTTTCTCTGGTGGTATGCGTCGTCGTATTGACTTAGCAGGTGCACTTATCGCAGACCCGCCTGTGTTGTTTTTGGACGAACCCACCACCGGATTAGACCCGCGAAGTCGCGGCGACCTGTGGGACATTATTCGTGCACGTGTGCAACAAGGAACCACTGTGTTGTTAACAACCCAGTATTTGGAGGAGGCAGATCAACTTGCCGATGAGATTGTGGTGATCGATCACGGTCATGCCATTGCACGTGGAACCGCCGATGAATTGAAGCGTCGGGTTGGCGGCGAACATCTCGATGTGCGCATTCGAGATATTGCACGAGTGGC
>JBIKSB010000176.1:0-3141 GCA_044348855.1 Ilumatobacteraceae bacterium
CTGAAAATTCTCAAGCTGGAGTAGATGCAATCAATATGCACTTCACTGATTGGACGGGTGGCTCTGTTACATTGGCGCATCGATTTGGATTACTTGCCTTCGGATGGGACATTCAATTTGTTCACCAGTTGGAGAATTCGCTCGCTATGGGATTAGATGCGGTGTACAGCGACTATGTCGACCGCATGGTGGATGCATATCGCGAGTACTACGGAAGAACTCCACAAACGTTCTCCAAATAAGTCGCGTTACAGCCAGCGCAAGCTACCCAACGGCCACACAACTGCAAAGGCGCGGCCGATGACTAGCTTCCTCGGAATAGGTCCGAAGCTGCGACTGTCAAATGATTCGGCACGATTGTCCCCCATCACAAAAAGTTGATCATCGGGAACCGTGAGAGCAGGCATGTCCACAACACGACAACGAGAGTTCAAATCTGCTCCCTCATCGATGAAACCCAGATACGGCTCTTCAACCTCGAGGCCATTTACCCACACTTGGCATTTTTTGATCTGAATGCTGTCTCCACCGACCGCTATAACCCTCTTGATTAAGTCATCATGCTCAACAACTCCGCCAGAGGTCGTGACGCGATCAAACACAATGACATCACCTCGAGCGACATCGTGAAGGCGATAACTCAGCTTGTTGACCAGCACGCGATCGTTTTGAAACAAAGACGTTTCCATGGATGGGCCACTGATGTAGAACTGTTGGAGAACGAAAACTCTTACCAACATCGCGGCACCCAGTGCAATCACGATGACAAATATCCAGTCGCGAATAATCTTTGATGCCGAAGGTGACTCCTCCTCAAGATTCAAGATGTCGTCATCAGCCACATTGTAAAACTAGTTCGTGAGTACCCAGTTTTGGTTACATGGCCTCAATCAACTGATCCACTCGTTCATCTTGGTACTGAAAAGGGTCGTTGCAGACCACAGTGCGTTGTGATTGGTCATTCAACTTTAAATGCACCCAATCGACGGTGTAGTCGCGTTGTTTCTGCTTGGCAGCTGTAATAAAGCGGCCTCTCAAGTGGGCGCGAGTCGTGGATGGAGCGCTGGCAGTAGCCCGGTCTATCTCTTCTTTGGAGACAAAAGTTCGCATCAATCCGCTGTTTTCAAGCGGGAAAAACAGGCCACGCTCTGGATTGATGTCGTGATACTGCAAATCAATCATTTGTGCCTCAGGGCTTGAGAGTGTTTTGCCGTGTCGGGTCTCATAGCGGTGCAAAAGATTGAGTTTGGCCACCCAGTCGAGCCGGTCACTTAATGCCATGAAATCGTGTTCAAGAAGATGCAAAGTCTCTTCCCACATGGAGAGTGCTTGATTTTCCTCGTCGGTGAAGCCGTGTTCGTTTCGATATTCGAGGGCGCGACTCAATAAATACTTTTGGATATCTAGGGCGCTCATTTCTTTACCATTGGCAAGGCGAATGGGTTGACGACAAGTGATGTCGCTAGAAACTTCTCGAATGGCTCTGATGGGATTTTCTAAAGTCAAATCACGAACTGAAAATCCTGGTGTTTCCAGCATCTTCAATACACACGCTGCGGAACCTACTTTCAGGAAAGTGGCGTACTGCGACATATTCGAGTCACCCACGATGACGTGAAGACGTCGAAACGTTTCTGCATCCGCATGAGGCTCGTCTCGTGTATTGATAATTGGGCGTGAGCGAGTGGTAGCCGACGAAACGTCTTCCCATATGTGCTCCGCACGTTGAGACAGTGAAAACGATTGGCCACGCGATGTGGACAGTATCTTGCCCGCACCAGCGAATATCTGTCGTGTTACAAGAAACGGAATGAACACATCTAGATAGTCGTTTGTCTCTTCTGCGCGTGTGACGAGAAAGTTTTCGTGGCATCCATAACTATTGCCTGCCGAGTCGGTGTTGTTCTTGAATATGGTGATGTTGCCTCGTATGCCCTCATCTCGTAAACGAGCTTCGGCGTTAAGAACCAGATCAAAAATGATCTGGTCTCCTGCTCGGTCGTAGCGCACGACATCCCAGATGGAGTCACATTCAGGTGACGCAAACTCTGGATGAGAGCCCACATCTAAATAGAGTCGACCACCATTTTCTAGGAACACATTTGAACTGCGTCCCCATGCAACAACGCTGCGAAAGAGATAACGCGCAGTCTCGTCAGGGGTTAATCGTCGTTGTCCGCGAAGGGTGCAAGTGATGCCGTATTCGGTTTCGAGTCCGAATATTCGACGTTCCACGGTGATTAGCCCTTCAACAGGCTTTCCACCTCTTCATCGGAGACTCTTGTAAAGCATCGGCGTTCATCACCGCGGCGAAGAATTGCAACCTCAAGGTCATCAGAATGAAGAGTCCGATCTGGGCCAGACAAGGCACTCGTGGCCAATGACATGGCGGTGGAGAGATCTGCATCTGGATTGACATTGGATTGCAGACGAGAAGCAATGGCGTCGGTATCTCCACCAAGGATGCAAGAGGCGGTCTCGTCGATCACGGTGCCGTCATAGGTGATATGAAAAAGCCGATCCTGGCTGGCTTCGTATCCCACTTCGGCAATGAGAATCTCCACCTCTAATGGCTTTGACTCGTGAGTGAAGGCTTGTCCCATTATCTGGGCGTATTGGTTAGCCAAACCGCGCCCCTGTACATCACGGCGTGAATACTGATAACCAGTGAGGTCTGCTGCACGTACACCTGCTTGTCGCAGTTGATCAAACTCGTTGTACTTTCCCACTCCTGCAAAAGCGATGCGATCGTAGATTTCAGAAATTTTGCGCAAGTTACTTGACGGATTCTCTGCAACCAACACGATTCCTTCTTTGTATTGCAGTGCAACCAATGCTCGACCTCGCGCGATTCCCTTTCGCGCGAAATCGGCCTTTTCTTTCATCATCTGTTCTGGCGGAACGTAAAAAGGCATACTCATCGCGCGCGCACCTCCTGAGCGATGCGTTCGAATATCTCACCAAGTGAATCGTCGCTGGTCTTCACCCAGCCATCCGATGTAATGGTTGCCATAATCGGGTACACGCCCCGAAGGACGTCAGGACCGCCTGTGGCCGAATCTGCTTCAGCTGCTTCCCAGAGAGAACGACATGCCAATTCGATTGCGTCGTTCGCACTCATTTCTCGTTTCCATCCCACCT
>JBIKSB010000177.1:0-3116 GCA_044348855.1 Ilumatobacteraceae bacterium
GGTGCTGGCCAACACAATCAACGGAGCCATCTTGAAGATACGAGCCTCTGCTTGTGCAGCAGCAGGAACAATGTCTTCTTTTTGCAACCACTTGCCTACCTCAGCAAACAACTGCATGGAGCCATAGGGGCCAGCTTCCATGGGTCCTAGACGAGATTGCATGAACGACATCATCTTGAACAAGAAGATGTACACAATCGTTCCCGCAGGAAGAAGAACCGCGACAAGCCCGCCCAATACACGAAGAAGCGACTGTGCCCAGTAGGCCAACTCTGTAGAAATAATCACAGTGTTCATTAGCGATCGATATCTCCGAGAATGAAATACAACGACGCCAAAATCGTGATGATGTCGGGAACGTACACACCCTTCAATGCCCACGGCACGATCGAGATGTTGTTGAAAGATGCACTACGAATCTTCACACGGAATGGACCCTGGTCACCTTGTGAGACCACGTAGTAGCCCATCTCGCCAAGTGGATTCTCGGTGGAGACCCATGCTTCACCTTCTGGCACCTTAATGATTTTGGGCACTTTGGCCATCACAGGACCAGAGGGAATGGTGTCGAGAAGTTGGTCAACAATTTTTGTTGACTCGCGCACTTCTTGCAGACGCACCCAACAACGAGCGAACGAGTCACCGTCTGGATGTGTCCACACTTTCCAATCAACTTTGTCCCATGCCATAGGAATGCTTTGGTCACGACGCAAGTCCCAGTCCACGCCACTGGCGCGAAGGTTCGCTCCTGACAATCCATATTGCAATGCAACATCTTTTGGAATGACTCCGATGCCACGGGTACGTGATTGGAAGATTTCGTTTCCGAACAGCAAGCCTTCGATTTCGTCGCAGAAGGTGCGGAGTTTCTTCATCACCATTCGCGTCTCGTCGATGAACCCTGCAGGGAGATCGTCTTTAAGTCCGCCAATACGATCGAAATTCGGATGGAATCGACCACCGGTTGCAGCTTCAATCAAGTTGAGAACATATTCACGGTCTCTAAACGCAAAGAACACTGGTGTGACAGCACCCATCTGCACGCCAAGGTCTCCAAGGAACAATGAAACGTTGGCAATACGAGAAAGTTCGAACAAGATGGTGCGGATGTGTTGCGCGCGTGGTGGCGCTTCAACGCCCATCAACTTTTCAGCGGCCAAGATAAACGGCACTTCGTTTGCAAACGAACCCAACCAGTCAATGCGGTTAATCAGCGCCGTGACCTGAGGATAGGTACGTACTTCAGTCAACTTCTCATAACCACGATGCATGTAGCCAGCCGATGGTTCTGCCCACAACACTTGCTCACCGTCGAGGCGTGCAATGATGCGCAAAGTTCCATGGGTCGCTGGGTGCTGTGGCCCAATGTTGAGGGTCATGCCCTCTGTTTCAAGTTCGACATTGACTCTGGCATCGGCAGCTTGTGCTGCGATGTAAGCCAACTGTTGACGGTCACCCATCATTGTCATGATGCTCCGCCCTCCTCTTGATCATCGTCGCCCGGCATAGGTTCGACATCGACAATTCCTGGCCAAGGCTTCACGATGCGTGCAAGCAATGGGAAGTCCTTGCGCAATGGATGACCCTCAAAGTCCATCGGCAAATACATCTTGCGAAGATCTGGGTGACCAGCAAAGCCGATTCCGAACATTTCCCATGTCTCACGCTCGTGCCAGTTCGCACCTGCAAACACTGATGTCCATGACTGAATAGTCATGGTTGCATCATCAACATCAGCCTTGATGTTTACACCAAGAGATGTATGCGGTTGTGTGAGTCGAGCCAACACTTGAAAACGTGTGGCGCCTCCGGCGTAACCCTGCTTAATCGACATGTCGCGTTCGGGTGCGGGCTCGGTGGGGTCATCCTCGCCTTTGCCAAATGGAGACGGCAGCCAGTCGATCGCAGACAGGAAACAGAAGTACGTGTAACCAAGTGACTTCAAAGTTTCTGCGGTGCGCATCCATGAATCGGCAGTCACACGAATCCACATGTCATCGTGTGGCTTTACCAATGAATCAACCACAGCATCACCCAATGCAGTGGTGATGCGTGCAATTTCAGTTTCACGCACTTCGTCGCGTGGTGCCTCGGTAGTGGAGTCAGTTGTTGACGACAACGGGAACACCACCCTTCTCAATGGATTCACTATCGACAACGTTCATCGGCTTAGTGCCTTCTCCACGCCAACGTGCACCCATGTCTTCATTCTTGATGCGCTGTTGCAACATCACGATTCCTTCAAGCAACGCTTCGGGGCGAGGAGGACAACCAGGCACATACACATCCACTGGAATGATTTGGTCCACACCTTTTGTCACGGAATAGCTATCCCAATACGGACCACCGCAGTTTGCACAACTGCCCATAGAGATCACATATTTCGGTTCTGGCATTTGTTCATACAAACGCTTAATGGCTGGTGCCATTTTGTCGGTCACTGTTCCAGAGATGACCACAAGGTCTGCCTGGCGTGGTGACGCGGGAAGAGGAATAACGCCAAGGCGCATCACGTCATAACGCGGCGATCCAAATGCTGCACCCATTTCAATTGCGCAACATGCCAATCCCCACTGGTACACCCACATGCTGTGTGAGCGTCCGAGGTTGAACAATGTGGTGAGCGGTTTGGGAAGCCGACCGCGATCTACAAGGCCCATAACGTTGTGTTCCTTAACTTCCTAGACCCAACGCAAGACGCCTTTGCGCCATGCGTAGACCAAACCGAGAAGAAGAACGCCGACAAAGACGCCCATCTCCACTAAACCAAACGTGCCGTAACGTTCCAACTGTGTTGCCCACGGGAAGATAAACACTGCTTCCACATCGAAAATCACAAACAACAATGCGAACACGTAATAACGAATTTGACTTTGTGACCAACCATCACCGACTGGATCTACACCGCTTTCATAGGTGAGCAACTTTTCTCGGGTGGGCTTAGAGGGCCGGAGCAAAGAAGAGATGCCAAGCAGTAGGCCTGCCACGAGAAACGCAGCAAGACCAAACCAGACAACTGTGAGGTAGGACCGTAGGAACGGAGACATCGGAGACGAAACTACTACGGAGGGCCACAATCACCCCAACTTCATCACGTGAGACCTATGTCTATGTGC
>JBIKSB010000178.1:0-3104 GCA_044348855.1 Ilumatobacteraceae bacterium
TCAGTCCATTGAGTGGTCACCATGTAGCGACGATGCCGAAGAGGTTCTTCTCTGCGGCACCCTTGAAGTTCCCTTCGATTACGAAAACCCGGAAGTAGGGGTGTTCACACTCAACCTGGTCAAGCACCCAGCCACTCAGGCCTCCAAGAGAATTGGATCGATGTTGGTGAACCCTGGTGGGCCAGGATTCGGCGGTACGGCAATTGCGGAAAACGCCAGTGCGTACCTCAGTTCTCGGCTATTAGAAGTTTTTGATGTGGTGGGATGGGACCCGCGAGGTACTGGAGATTCCACGCCAGCAGTGAACTGCATTGATGAGTACGACGAGTATTTCGCCATTGACCCCACACCAGCGAACGCCGAAGAGAAACAGCGCGTCATTGATGCATCCATGAATTTTGCAGATGTATGTGAAGAGAAAAACACTGAGATCTTGCCCTACATCTCCACAAACAATTCGGCTCGCGATATGGATCAAATTCGTCAAGCATTAGGCGAAGAAAAAATCACATATTTTGGATTTTCATATGGCAGCGAACTTGGCGGTACCTGGGCAACCATGTTTCCTGACACTGTGCGCGCAGCCGTTCTCGATGGCGCAACTGATCCCACTGCGGACTACGTACAGTCCGGCCTGAATCAAGCCGAGGGTTTTGAAAATGAGTTTTCGAAATTTCTCGAGAGGTGCGCAACAGATCCACTCTGTGCATTTCATAACAATGGCAATCCCCGACAAGCCTTTATTGAGTTAATGCAATCTGTCGATGCGCGCCCAATAGAAGTGTCCTCAGATCGTGCACCTGTGAATCAATCAGTTCTACAAACAGCCGTCGCCATGGCCATGTATTCCTCTGCAATGTGGCCTCAACTAGAAGAGGCTCTCGCATCTGCTCAAGCAGGTGATGGTGAGGGAATCTTGACCCTCTATGACGACTACTACCAAAGAGGGGCTGACGGAAACTACGGCAACGAACTTGAAGCATTCCTTGCTATTAGTTGTCTTGATGACCCCGGCCCACAATCAGTTGCCGAAGCAGATTCACACACTCCGAAGTTTCAAGAAGTTGCACCGTTGCTGTATCCAGGTTTTGTCGGCGGTTACGTCTGTGTGTTCTGGCCGGCGCAAACCGATAGGCGTATTGACATCACTGGTGCAGGTGCAGGGCCCATTTTGGTTATTGGAGTCACAGGAGATGCGGCTACGCCACTAGCTAGTACGCGCAAAATGGCAGGTGCACTCCAAGATGGACGCCTGATTGTGGTAGACGCCAATCGCCACACTGGTTATGGCGAAAATGCATGTGTCACTGATGCAGCTGATGACTACTTGATCAGCACACAAATTGATTTTTCAGAAAAACTCTGCTGATACACACAGCTTGCAAGTTAGGCGTCTGCAACGAAGCGATCTAAGTCGCGTGGTTTGCCCGCAAGAAGAATCAGTTCTTCAGGTTGCAAGATGGTTGTTTGATCGGCGTGATGAAACTCGCCGCCTGGTGGCTTAATGCTGACAATGGTGACCCCGTACTTGGCCCGAATACCTGTCTCACCGAGTGGTTTGCCTAAGTAGCGAGAAGGAACAACCATCTCGACGAGCGCAAAGTTGTCCTCCACGTGAAAATAATCAGCGACACGACGCGCAATACTGCGCGCTGTTCGTTGACCCATGTCATGTTCTGGCTGAATGACGCGTTGTACTCCCACGCGTTCCAGAATCTTTGCGTGCTCAAGAGTGAGAGCTTTGGCCCACACAGTAGGGATCTTTAATTCATCAATAAGTGCCAACGCAGCAAGCACCGAAGACTCGATGTTGGTGGCAATGGCAACCACTGCACGAGTGAATTGTTCAGCACCAATTTGTCGAAGTACGCGCGCAGATGTTGCATCGGCCTGCACAACATTTGGAATATCACCGGAGACTCGCTGCACAATTTCCTCATCAAAGTCCACAGCGAGAACATCTATGCCTTGCTCAATGAGCCCACGAGCGAGTGCCTCACCGAAACGGCCTAGTCCCACAATGAGAACTCCGCTTCTGTCGGCAGCATCGTGAGTAGCTGGATTAAATGTTGACATGTAGTGATACCTCTCTAGTGAAAACTACCGATAGTGCAGGCAAGATACGATGCATTGCATTATCCAATGAGTGGGCTGTCAGATGGATAACGATAAAGATTGGGTCGCGACCGCAACGTGATAGCTGCTGCGAGTGTTACTGGCCCAAGGCGTCCGATGAACATCAGCGCGATCAACACCAGATCTGTGAAGGCATTGCTCTGACCAGCGATTCCTACGGATAGCCCCACTGTTGAGAGCGCTGACACTGCTTCGAACGCACTCTTTCCTACGCTGAAATCACCGGCAACCATGATGACTAGCGTCGCAATAGCAAGAATTCCCACTCCCGCTAGCGACACAGTAAGTGCTTGTCGTTGAGTCTCCTCAGGAATTCTTCTTTTGAACATGTGCACATCACGATCGCCTCGCACTTCAGCCCACATCACAAACGCAAGCAACGCAAACGTTGTCACTTTGATACCACCAGCTGTAGAACCGCTACCTCCGCCAATCAACATCAAACCAATGGAGACGAAAATAGATTCTTCGCTAATTGCAGTGACATCTACCGAGTTAAATCCCGCAGTGCGAGGCTGCACGGACATGAAGAATGCCGAATGCACTCGCGAGGTCGAAGGGAGCGCACCAAGCGTTTCGGGATTTGACCATTCAAGTGTCGCGAAAGCTACAAAACCAAACAACAGAAGCGCACCGGTAGTTGCAATGGTCAGTTTTGCATGTAATGACCAAGCCTTCCATCGTGCACCGTGCACAGCAACTGTGCGTAATACCGGAAAGCCAAGGCCTCCCATGATGACCGCAAGAGAGATAGCGATGCTGAAAAACCAATCGTTCACAAATTGGATCAAGTTGTCGCTGTAGAGAGCGAAGCCTGCGTTATTCCATGCTGAAATACTGTGGAACAGACCGTGAGAGAGTGATGTCCATACGTCGTAGTCATATCCAAAGAACAAACGTGCAGCCAAGATAAGAGCAAAGAAGAGTTCAAATGACAATGTGGTGAACACAACACCTCGAATTAGTCC
>JBIKSB010000179.1:0-3087 GCA_044348855.1 Ilumatobacteraceae bacterium
TGGAGTCTCACTGACAAAATCAAAATGACTCATCCACACGTCATGCGTTTCGGGTGCATCGTGTGCAAGGACTAGAGAGGTTCCCTTGCGTGACAATGTGGCGCGACCATATTCGCCACGTCCACCGCGGGCGACCACCCCACCAAGTTGTTGAGCAATGAGTTGACACCCGTAACAGATACCCAAAATGGGAATGCCAAGTTCGTAGATCTCGGGGTCGAGTGCGGGAGCCCCGTCCACATGCACACTTTTGGGTCCACCGGACAAAATGATGGCGGCCGGTGCCTTCGCCTTCACTTCGTCGGCAGTAATGCGGTGCGGGACGATCTCTGAGTACACCTGAGCTTCACGTACTCGTCGTGCAATGAGCTGGGCATATTGGGCCCCAAAGTCCACCACAAGAACTGTGTCGTGGTGATGAGAATCAGTGTGGGCCGCCATGATTTGTATAACCCTAGTTGGCGTGTGACGATAGAGCCGTGCCCCGGATTGTTTCCTCCTTCTGTGTCGTTGTTCTCACTGTGTGTCCGTTTGCAGTGTCGTCTGTGTCCGCATCAGAGAGTGATTCGTCAGTCGATACCACGATTCCCATGAATGTGGGCACAGGGGTCTATGACCTTGAGAAAGATCCTGATGATTGCATTGGATTTCTTCCCAAGCCAGGTTGTGGGAAAGCACCAGAACAAGCTGGCGATCGAGGCGGTGCATTGCAGTACTCCGTCTTTGCCCTCATGCTTGGGGGTCTTGGCATCATTGGCACCGTTCTTGTTCGTAACGTCATTCGACGAGACCGCGCAATTGCAGAACGTTTGACAAAGTCAGATAACTAGACCGCCACCCTCTACGGTTGCACCGTGGGTATTTTCTACATTCTCGTCAGCGGTATCTCTTTTGGATTGCTGCCTTGGTTTGCCCGCATTGCATATGACCACGGTGCTGATCCCCTGGGAATGTTGATTGCACGCTTCTCACTCGCCGCAATTGGTCTTGTGATCATTCGCTTGATCTACCAACGAGGCGTTGCGTGGCCACGTGGCAAAACTTTGGCACAACTCATTGGGCTTGGCGCAGTGGGATACGCCGGACAATCAAGTTTCTATTTTTTTGGAATTGAACGCATCGACATCAGTTTGGCCACAGTCATTTTCTATTCGTATCCCGTTCTCGTAGTGCTTGCAGGATGGGCATTGTGGGGTGCCAAACCCAGTGTGCGAGTGTCAGTGTGTCTCGCAATTGTTGTAGCGGGTACTGCACTTACCGCTGGCCAGGTGCGTGCCGGAAGTTTCACCGGTGTGTTGCTCATGCTTGGTGCTGCAGGTTGGTACACCGTCTACATCGTGGTTGCCAGCAAGGTAACGCCAAAAGTGGGAGCGCTGACTTCATTAACAGTGATCATGGTGAGCACTGCAGCTGCACATCTCCTTGCCTGGCCACTTCATCAATCCAGTGTTCCCACTGATGCAAGTGGTTGGTGGGCAACAGGCGCTGCTGCATTTATCAGCACCATAGTGGCCATGGGCTTTTTCCTTGCAGGTGTTGCGCGTCTTGATGCTGGAGTTGCATCGGTATTGAGCACAATTGAACCTGTGGTGTCTATTGCGGTAGGCGTGATCGCACTCAACGAACAACTCACGCCAGTGCGAACTCTTGGCGCAGTGGCGGTTTTGTTGGGAGTAAGTCTTCTTGCTCAGTTCTCTCGCGCAAGTACGAAATAGAACTCCAGCGCAGCAAGCATTTTTGCGTATGTAGCCTCTGATCTTTCGGCCCGTGATGTTTCCCACCACGCAATGCGCATTGCAAGCACTGTAAGAAATGCCAGGATTGCAGCATCCGTAAGCGCCACGTGGCCTAGTTCGTAGATGCCAGGAAAAGCACCGCCAGGGTTTGTCTGCCAGAACCACAAAAAGTTCGCACTTGGCTGTTGGTTCTGAATGTAGAGAGCAAAAGGTCCAATGACTTGAGACAACGCCAGCCATGTCAGCAAGATGGGCAAGAACAACCCGCCTGCACGAATGACAAGCAACAGACGTGGTGTCTCAGACTTATACGGCAAAATCTGTTCAACGTTCACCTTTGACCAAAACTCAGTGTTGCGATTTTGGCGCACGTCATCAACGAATTCTTGTGCACTTGCACCTAATGCACCTTTTTGTTTCGAGACTGTCAGCCAACGATCAAGTGCATTGACGGCATCGGTATGGGCGGAATGATTTATTGACACATGATCTCCTATCGAGCGCAATCTTCGTCAAGTTGTTGACCGCTATAGAGCAAGTAGACAACCATGAGATACGAACCAGAATTTCCTACAGAAAATTGTTGACCGTCAACAGTGACAGATCGTGCACCTACTGTGCGCATTTCAATTTTTTCCAACAACGGTGATGCAGATCGAAGGCGCGGAAGAATTTGACGGGCGCGTGCATCGCCATTGCCGGGTGCTTCATTGGAGTTGTAGCCGCCCATCACGATGGCAAGACCTGGCTTTGAGGCCTCTGGTGCCCAGCCTCGTCGCGCAATCTCGGCAGCAACTTCTGATTCCACCACAGGTCCACTGCTTGCAACATTGCCTGGAAGCTTGATGGCAAATTCTTGACAACTCAGTTGAAAAGTTTTCTCAGTTGGTGGTGCTCCACTGGTAGGTGCAGAGGTAGTCACAATTGCCGAACCAAGGCCGACGACGAACATCGCCAAGAAAAGATCAGCATAAATCCAACCTGTGCCGTCTTCGGAAGAGTCAGATCGACGTCGAACCCCAAACCTTCTAGCCATGACATTCCACGGCAGAAGGAGTCACGCGACGACAACACATAACCACGAGATTATCCCTCGGCGAATACGTGAGCCTAATTAATGGTTGCCTCATTGCGACGACGACGCAATGTTGTAGGAATAATCAAAGCGGCCAAGATTGCAAATGACACAGGAACAATGATGAGCAATCGAGACCACAAGGAACTCTGCTCGACATCTCCTACAGAGACACCGATACCCAAGACCACATCTTGACCTCGGTTGTTTTGACCATCAAGAACAACTCTGTGGTCACCGGACTCAAGTGATTCGGGCAATAAGAATGAACCCTGA
>JBIKSB010000180.1:0-3080 GCA_044348855.1 Ilumatobacteraceae bacterium
GCGGTGCGTTGTATTCCTAGTTCTTCGTTAAGTGCAGGAATGCACAGAGCAATATGGGTCACGACACCGACGTGTGTGCAACGAGCTGCTCAATGTTGCCCCGTGGATACACCCCATAGGCAGGCAAACGATCACGCCAACGCGACGGGCAATGCTCGGGCGCCACTTCACTCAATGGCTCCAACACAAAACGACGCTCCGCAAAACGAGGATGTGGCACAGTGAGCTCTTCACTCTCAATCACATAGTCGTCATAGAACAAGAGATCGAGATCCAAGGTACGAGGGCCCCAACGCTCTATGCGAATGCGATGTGCTTCTGCTTCAATTTGCAGCAAACGACGCAAGAACGCAAATGGGTCAAGATCGGTATCCACAACGGCCACCATGTTGAGATACGGCCCTTGGTTACCTGGCCCGCCGACGGGATCTGTTTCAAACACTTGGGACTGCGACACCACGTTGGACAATTTCTCGAGACCGAAACGCAAATACGCCACGCGGTCACCCAAGTTGGAACCCAAGGCCACAATTGCACGGTGACGCGCAGGAATACGCATATCTACTCGGCTTCTCACCACACGTACGGCAGTGGATTCCAAAGACTCTGGAATGGGTGGGCGCAATTTCGTCAATCGCACATCGGCTACTTCTACGTGGTCAAACTGCAAACACTTCTCGGCGATACGTGTCACAAGCCGCTCCAGCAACACATCTTCAGATGTTTCAATCACCTGTGAAACAGCATCGGCAATAGCGCCATAATTCGCGGTGTCATCAAGGTTGTCGGTGAGACCGGCTTCGGCGAGGTCTACTTCAAGATCAATGTCTACCTGTACGGGTTGACGAGCTTCACGTTCATGGGGAAGAACGCCGATAAGTGCCATCTTGCGAAGGCCACTTATATACATGTGGTCACGAGCCATGGCTCTCTGTCTATCTGAGGATTCACCTCATTGACTACCGTACAGATATGAACAATCGCGTTCCCTACGATGAATTCAGCATGTTTCATGAAAATGCTGCTGAATACGGCATTCCATTTTCATCTCCCCCGGTTGTCTCACGAGTCTTTGTCACCATGCCCGATGGTCGAAAGATGTCCGCACTCAAATGGGGCGACGCGACACCACGCATTGTGTTCTTGCACGGTGGTGCACAAAACGCCCACACCTGGGACACAGTTGCCCTTGCACTTAATGTGCCATTGCTCTGCATTGATTTACCCGGCCATGGTCATTCAGACTCTGCTGCCCCCTTCGATGCCACCGCACAACCACTGCAACAAAATGCAGCAGATATTGCACATGTGATTACTCAACTTGCGCCCGAAGCCGAAGGTGTTGTGGGGATGTCCCTCGGTGGTCTTACCACTGTGGCGCTTGCTCGCGATTGGCCGGAACTTGTGCGGAAAATGGTGTTGGTAGATATCACCCCTGGCGTGAACCAAGAGAAAACAAAACAGATCACCGATTTTGTCAATGGCCCTGCCACATTCCCTTCCTTTGAAGACTTGTTGGAACGCACCATTCAGTTCAACCCCACCCGCACTGTGGAAAGTTTGCGTCGTGGCATTTTGCACAATGCCTTACAAAAAGAAGATGGCTCATGGGTATGGCGCTACCGACGCGATGATGCACCAGCATTACCCGAAGTGGATGGCAAAGTGGAGCGACCTTCTACGGCGTCACTTTGGGATGCAATTCAGCATTACGGCAAAGCCATGATGTTTGTGCGCGGCATGCGCTCACAAAGTGTGGTCACCGATGATGACGAAGAAGAACTGCGCCGCCGTGCGTCGTCTGTGCGCGTGGAACACATTGCAGAGGCAGGCCACAGCGTGCAAGGCGATACCCCAATAGAGCTTGCTGCACTGATTAAAGATTTTCTTCGTCTCTAACGAGTAAGAAATTCAATTGCGCGTGTAGTTGTGGGGTCATCATGACCCACCACAAGATGTCGCCACAGTGGAAGTGCATACAGAGTCCATGAGAACTGTTGTGCGAGTCCGGTACTTAATGCAGAAGATGTGACCGGGTTGTTCTCTGCCACAATCACCAGTACCTGTACCGAGGACGACTGTGTTGGCGAATTGAGGCCGTCCAGTGGATGTGCAACATCGGGTAGTTGTGCACATTGCTCGTATGCCACATAGTCATCGCCTAGTGAGAAGAACCGATTGGTATCTGCGTGATTCACCGCCAGTTGTTGTGCAATAAGTTGTGCTCCTTCACGAGTCTCATCAGCACAAAGCACCTGCACCATATGCGGCGATGCACCTGTGCCTGCCAACGAAAGCAATGGCGCAGAATCGCCTTCGGTGGCTTGTGAGATGCCTGAGAAAAACGCTTGCGGGTCAGCGGCGGCAAATGCTGCGCGTGAGGCACGCGCCACCACAGTAGATGTCACCTTTTCATCCACAATGCCAATACGCGTATTGGTGCGAAACAAGTTAAAACTTTTTGCCACATTGGCATTCATGGAACACGAAATATGAGAGACACACCATCGCAATGCTTCGGCGACAATTGCATTATCACTTGAAATCTGAGTGCTCACACGATCTTGCACTGGCAGAAATGGATGCGAGGGAGAATCAAGAACCATCCGTGAGAGTGCGTCGGGATTTTCTACGGCCAGCACTGCAAGTGCTGTTGCACCACTGCCCCAGCCCATCGCATTCAACTCACCGAGATCGAGAAAACTACGCACGTAGTCAATATCGCGTGCAACATCACGCGTTGAGACCAGATGTTCACTACCAGCGGGCATGGGTGAGTCCTCAGTCCCGCGCCGTGAGATCGAGATCAATGTGTGTGCCGTCCAATTCGACCCCAGATGTGCGGGGGCCCGCTCGATCAGTTCTTGTGCGGTATCTCCATAGAGATAATCGGGCACCAAGACAACCGGGGGTGCGTCGGTATCTGTGACGCTTTCGCGGCGGTAGACCGCAAGGGGCATGAGTGCACCATCGGGAACCGAATAGTCAATAGGAACCTCAATCTGTACACATTCAATGTCACCACAACGCTTCCATACGCTGTCGGCCACCACAGTGGTGCCCACATTGCTTCCAGATGG
>JBIKSB010000181.1:0-3067 GCA_044348855.1 Ilumatobacteraceae bacterium
GCGCTTCTTACAGCAGATTCCAGCCCACGACCTGACCTACAACGATGTATTCATGGTCCCGAGTATGTCCACGGTGGCATCTCGTCTAGATGTGGATCTCTCCACAGCCGATCGCATCGGCACCAATATCCCCATTGTCGTGTCCAACATGACAGCCGTGGCAGGCCGCCGCATGGCAGAGACAGTCGCACGCCGTGGTGGCTTAGTGGTGCTGCCTCAAGATATTCCCTTGGACATCATCGCAACTGTGGTGAACCATGTGAAGTCTCGTCACCCCATTTTTGAAACACCTATCACATTGGGACCAGAGGACACTCTGGGAGAGGCAATGAGTCTCATTCATAAAAGATCCCATGGAGCGGTTGTAGTTGTTTCTCCAGAAAATCAACCACTCGGAATTTTTACCGAACACGACGGTGCGGGATATGACCGCTTTACTCAGTTGAAAAACGTGATGAACACTGAGATGGTGAGATTCTCCAACACACAATCAGTTCTGGACATCCATGATGTTCTGGTGGACCAGCGATTGAACTTTGCTCCCGTCGTAGATAGCCAAGGATTGCTCGTGGGTGCAGTTACCCGTCGGGGAACTCTTCGTTCCACTATCTATTCACCCGCCGTAGATAGCTCTGGCAAATTCCTTACCTCAGTCGCTGTGGGAATTAACGGCGACCCAGCAGAACGTGCGAAGGCTTTGGTCGAGATTGGCGTGGACGTTCTTGTGATCGACACCGCACATGGACATCAGGCATCCATGTTGCGAGCCATCGAAGCAGTACGAAGCGTTGCCCCAAAGACGCCACTTGTGGCAGGAAATGTTGTGACCAAGGAAGGCACACGCGATCTCATCAATGCGGGCGCCGACATCATCAAGGTTGGTGTCGGACCTGGCGCAATGTGTACGACACGCATGATGACTGGTGTGGGACGTCCCCAGTTCTCCGCGGTGCTTGAGTGTGCTGAGACTGCACGATCTCTTGGAAAGCATGTATGGGCCGATGGAGGAGTGCGATATCCACGTGACGTTGCACTTGCTATTGCTGCAGGTGCATCCAGTGTCATGTTTGGCTCTTGGCTTGCAGGTACATACGAGTCAGCCGCAGATACCTTGCGCGACACTGAAGGCCGGTTGTACAAGGAAAGTTATGGCATGGCATCGAACCGTGCTGTGAAGAACAGAACTCGAACAGAATCAGCCTTCGAAAGAGCAAAGAAGGAGCTCTTTGAAGAGGGAATCAGTACCTCTCGAATGTATCTCGACAGCCAACGCCCAGGCGTGGAAGACATTATTGATCAGATTGTTGCTGGTCTTCGTTCGTCATGTACCTATGCCGGTGCATCGAGCTTGGAACAATTCCACGAGCGAGCTGTTGTGGGTATTCAGAGTTCTGCAGGTTACGACGAAGGTCGCCCACTCGGAACCAGTTGGTAATAGTGACGGTCGTTGCTATCGACGGACCCGCGGGAGCAGGTAAGTCAACCGTTGCACGGCTCGTAGCCGAACAGATATCTGTTCCTTATCTCGACACTGGTGCCATGTATCGATGCGTGGCCCTTGCAGTATTACGTCGCGGTATCCCACACTCCAACGTAGAAGGTATTGCTGCAATTGCAGAAAATGTCAACATCTCACTGCAACACGAGACAGTTTTTCTTGATGGTCAAGATGTCTCCAAGGATATTCGCACACCAGAGGTGGGATCAGTGGTGAGTGTGATTGCGGCCATGACACCAGTGCGCAACTCCATGCGGACACAGCAGCAGAAATGGATCAAGGATCATCAAGGTGGAGTGGTCGAGGGCAGAGATATTGGAACGGTTGTTCTTCCTCATGCAGATGTGAAGATTTTTCTGACAGCCTCCGCACAAGAGAGAGCGGCTCGCCGAGTAGAGCAGAGCGGCGGTGACCTCGCCCAGGTTGCTAAAGAAATTGAAGATCGAGATCATCTTGACTCCACCCGCGTAGATTCTCCACTACAGCCGGCCGATGATGCGATACATGTAGATACCACCGGTATGACCGTGGCTGAGGTTGTCGCAACTATCGTGTCCATAGTGCGTGCTCAACAAGGAGTAGATCATGGCTGACGTTGCATCATTCCTTGTTCGCCCTTCTGTAGGCAGCATCATTGCCTACAAGATTTTGCGAGGCATCGTTGTGGGCATCTGCACTGGCTACACGCGCACGAAGGTAATTGGCCGACATAACATCCCTCGGCAAGGAGCATTTGTGCTTGCGCCGATTCATCGCTCCAACATTGACACACCATTAGCCGCAGCGGTTTCTTCGCGGAGGCTGCGGTTTATGGGTAAAGATTCATTGTGGAAGTTCGCACCCATTGGTTGGCTTCTGTCTGCATTGGGGGCGTTTCCGGTTACACGCGGCACAGCTGATCGCGAGGCCCTTAAGCGTTGTATCGCAGTGTTGGAGATGGGGGAGCCTCTCGTTTTATTTCCTGAAGGAACGCGACAATCTGGCCCGATGGTCATGCCGTTATTTGATGGGGCTGCGTACATCGCAGTTAAGGCAGGTGTCCCCATTATTCCTCTAGGAATTGGCGGATCAGAAAAAGTTATGCCCAAAGGCAAGAAGATGATCTACCCGAAGAAGTGTGTTCTCGTCATTGGTGAGCCCATCACAGCTCCAGTGGATGAAAGTGGGCGCGTTGCTCGTTCGGCTGTCAAGGAGCTAACAGAACAACTCACGACAGAGTTGCAAAGACTTTTTGACGAAGCGCAGCGAATTGCCGGAACACCCAATTAGTTACGCAAGAAACCTTGCATCAGAGTTACCAACTCCAACGCATCCTTGACGCCACACATCTCTCGTGCGGAATGCATTGACAGCTGCGGAACACCCACATCAATTGCCTCAATGCCGAGCCGAGTAGCGGTAATTGGTCCGATGGTTGATCCACAAGGCATGTTATTGCGAGAGACAAATGTCTGTAGCGGAACATTCACAGAATCTGCCACTGATCGCATATGGGCCGCGCCTCGGGGTGATGTGGCGTAACGCTGATTGCCGTTCAGTTTCAGTGCAACACCATGATTGGGCAAAGGA
>JBIKSB010000182.1:0-3063 GCA_044348855.1 Ilumatobacteraceae bacterium
TGAGCAGTGCGCAAATCACGGATGCACTGCACAAGAGGCGTGAGTTGTTTGTACTTACGGGAAGCTTCTCGAAGGCGATTCTGGTCACCCAAAACTTCAGGGCTGCCAAGACTGACTTCTAACTCGAGGTAGTCCCTCTCAATTGATGCCAGCCTGTCATTCATACGACCCACAGGCTACGCCCGATGGATAGCAGTTACTTCTTTCCCAGCTCGCGATGCATAAACGCCCCCGTAGATGGCATGAACTCATACTCGCCACGCACACTCATACGACGCTGGTTAAACCCTGGTGCAAAGATCTTTCCCTTTTGCACATCCACATCTGGTGATTGCAATGTCTTGGTGGTGTTACGCCCATCGTTAATGTCCACCCAACCCCAATTACACACATCATCAGCCCCCCACAAATACGCAAAGAACGCACCATAGGTCTGGGTACGAGGACGCACTTCATCGGCATACAGCACAAAGAAATCCAGCACTCCGTCATTGGTGTAGTCGTGTGTGTACACCTTTTGCGGGAGGTTTCCTTTGCCACCTTGGAGGAGTGCGGAATCATCATTCCATCGCACACCATCCCACCAATACATCGTCAGACTTTCTTCGGTGATGAGCATTGCACGCGACCCGCACTCGCCAGTGGAGACTTCAGATACATCTAAGGCTGCATAAGCCGTCACAAACTCATTCCACGCAGTCACTTCGGCGCCTTCCTGCCAAGGAACTGTTGTCGAAGGAGGAACTGTTGACGTGACTACTGTGTCGACAGCAGTGACGTCTGTATCAGTGGATCCACCATTGCTGCATGCTGCTACAACACACATCACACCACACATCACCACCGATGCTGAACGTTTGCGTACAGAGTTCATTGCACTCATCTCTAACTCAACGACGAAAAGGTTGTCGTCTTTAGTGATGCATTAGCCATCATCCGAAGCGATGACACAACATCTTGGGGCCGAGACACAATCATCACCTCTGCACACGAATGCTGCAGTGCGGCATCTGCTGCAAATGGCACAACATCAAGATCAATTCCGTGCACAAACACCACTGCAGTGGTACTGCCAGAACCATCCTCACCAATTGCCACGCATGGAACAGAATCTTTGACATTGGTGCGTGGCGTAGGCGGATCAACGTGTGTCAGCGACACAAAACCCAAAGCAGACGGAGTGCGCATTGCTGTCCATCGAGCAAACCTCTCTGGGGCAATGTGGTTATAGGGATGAAACGGTGCATCCTGCACACGATGCGCACCCACGGTTTCCACAACCGATGCAATGGATTCATGAATCGGTCGCTCCTGATGCACCAGAGCAAAAGTTTCACGATCGTGTGCGCCAATTCCCACTTCAATGCGCGCCTCGCCAGTGTTCTCATCGTCCACCACGCGACAGATTTCTAATCCACGCACTTCTCCCACAACAACACCCCACTCCACAAGTGGCTCGGCACCCGCATCTGCAATGTCGGAGATGAAAGCCACATGTGTCGCAGGCGGCGTAGGCGGTTCACCGTGGGGTTCGGCAATTGCAGAAAGAAGTCGTGTCTCATCTACATGCCACACAGATATAGGTAGATCAAACCCACTTGCTCTCCGGGCAAGCACACCGGAATGATTTTCGACAACAAGATGAAGTGGTCGGGCAAACTTTGATGCCCATGCAAGAGCTGGCCCGAGAGCACGTGATGCATCTCCGTCCACCAAAATCCACACTGCGTCATCTGTGACAAGGGCAGTTCCAAGCGCACAGGATTCGTGGGTGTAGGACGAATCACTACCTAGATGTTGGCTCACTAACGCAGCCAACTTCACTGAGAGAAGCCGCGAGCGGCGTTCTGCTTCGCTGTCACTCATAGAAGACAATTAACGACATGCACCTACAGGTGCACTCACCACAGTTACTCGGTTGGCTTAGAGCTCTTTGCGCGCTGACCGTAACGCTTGTTGAAGCGCTCCACGCGGCCACCGGTGTCGACGAGCTTCTGCTTGCCAGTAAAGAAAGGGTGGCACTCGTTGCACAATTCAAGAGTGAATGAACCACCCTTGCTGCTACGGGTCTCAAATGTGTTTCCACACGAACACTTCACAGTGACGTTGGTGTACTCAGGATGGGTGTCGCTCTTCATGTCTCTGGCATCTCCTCGAAACGGACTCTTGAGTGTATCGGCAACTAGGCGCCGGGCGTCTTGGCGATTTCAGCCAAGAATTCGTCGTTGGTACCAAAGGTTTTGAGGCGGTCCATCAACATTTCCAGCCCTGGAGCGGGGTTTCCGTCCTGAGCAAGGCCCGACAGCACTCGGCGCAGTTTCCACACCAATTGCAGCTGCTTGCGCTCGAACAACAACTCCTCGTGGCGGGTGCTTGAGGCATCCACGTCGATTGCGGGGAACACGCGGCGCTCCGCAATACGGCGATCGAGGCGCAATTCCATGTTGCCTGTTCCTTTGAACTCTTCAAAGATGGCCTCGTCCATGCGGCTGTTTGTTTCCACAAGGGCTGTTGCCAAAATTGTCAACGATCCACCTTCTTCGACGTTACGTGCAGCACCAAAGAATTTCTTTGGCGGATACAACGCACCGGCATCAATACCACCGGACATAATGCGACCACTTGCAGGTGCTGCCAAGTTGTATGCACGTGACAAACGTGTGATGCCGTCCAAGATGATGACAACGTCCTCGCCCATCTCCACCATGCGCTTGGCTTTCTCAATAGTCATTTCTGCAATTTGAGTGTGCTCATCGCTTGGGCGGTCAAATGTTGAAGCAATTACTTCACCCTTCACTGTGCGACGCATGTCCGTCACTTCTTCGGGGCGTTCATCAATCAACAGAACAATCAGTTTCACTTCTGGGTTGTTCTTTTCAATTGATGCAGCAATGGTTTTCATCACTGTGGTCTTGCCTGCTTTTGGTGGCGACACAATCAATCCACGCTGTCCCTTACCAATGGGCGCAATCAAGTCAATGATGCGCGCAGTCATGTTGGTGGGATCACGAGGATCTTCCATGCGCAACTTGTGGTCTGGGAACAACGGTGTGAGATCTTCAA
>JBIKSB010000183.1:0-3039 GCA_044348855.1 Ilumatobacteraceae bacterium
TAAATCCGCAATGATTTTTTCCACAATCACATCGCGTTCCCTTATCGCTTGTTGCACCTTGTGCACAATGACTGACGGCTCATCCAACGAACGCGCGTCAAATCCAAAATCCTCGAGTCCAAAATCTGACAACACCTCTTTGTATTTGTGACTCCATCCCACCACCACTGTGGGAGTTGCCGTAGCAAGACCAGAGATCATGGCGTGAAAGCGTGACGTGACCAAGACAGAACCACGAGAGACGATGTGACGCAACTCCCCCGCTGAGAGATCTGCATCTATACCCACCACACCTACATCACCATTAAGTCTCTCTGACACCGCACGACACACAGGGCCATCATTCATGCGGCCCTCACCGTGACCGACGCGGTACGAATGCGGAACAATGACCACATTGAGGCCGGTTTCATGTCTCAACGACTGCACAAGCCTGACCACAGCCTCCACATAGTTGCCACCGTCTTTTTCGTAAATGCCCTTCACTACAGAACTTGGCATGACCGTCACAAAGCCATCCCCGGCAGTCGACAACTGACTCTCTACAGCAGCTGGCAATTGGGTCGCTTCATCCAAAGAAAACGCCAAATCTGACACATCCACCACATTGGTCAGACCCAATGTGTCGAGATGCACCCGAGTGGCAGCGCCTCGAGCACACACTTTCGAGAGCCTAGGTAATACACACGAAGCAAGAAAACGATTGAGGCGCCCTTTGAATGGCCCAAGAGCTTGTGCGGCCTTAACAACAGGGACACCCAGCAACACGCCGATTCCCGTCATCAATGTGTTGTACACAACTATGGGCACACCACGACCATCTGCAAATGAAATTCCCGCAACATCAACCACTACGTCAGAGTCCAAGATGGATCTGTTTGCTCGCGTACGCACCCAACCGAGTGGAAGATGCAACATGCGCACCACACATGCAAGCATTGCCACAGGAAATTCCACACACGCAAGACGAATTGGCTCAAGACCGACAACTCTTATGTCTGCGTGAATAGGTAAGCGATCTTGATCATCGGCGGGATAAGTGGTGAGTAAAGAAAACTCCACAGGCCCCACATATTCAGGAAGCCGCGCAACAACGGTCTCGACCATTGCCGCAGCACCCTTGTTAGCGGAGAGAGCAGCACCCACGATGGAGACTCGCCGAGCAGTCATTTTGAGTGTCCTTAGACCGGAGGAACTGATTGAGGGGGTTTTGTTGCTCGAACAACTAGATCTGCCAACAGTCCCACCGTGATGACTTGCAGAGCAGCAAAAAAGATCAACAAAGTGTTAGCTGCGAGGCGGAAATCACGCTCAGACCAATCGAAACCTAACTTGATGATTCCTAGTCCCAACAACACAAGCCCCACAGGCAAAAACACTTTCAATGGATTGTAAGAAAGTGTCATACGAATGACTTGCAGGATGTAGCGACGCGTATCGCGCAGCCAGTGGAACTTTGATCGTCCTGCGCGTGGTGAATAAGTAATGGGAAAAAAACCTATGGAGTAGCCATTCCCGAGGAACGACATAGTCAGTGTCGTCACACATGAAAATCCTTTAGGAAGTTCGTGCACATATTGCATTGCCACGTCTCTACGAAAAGCACGTAATCCCGAATTCAAGTCCTTGATATCGGTCTCTGAGAGATAACTTGCCAATTTGCGAATGATCCACTTAGCTGGGGTGCGCAAGAGTTTGTGGGTTCCCTCTTCGGTTTGACGCCAACCCACCACATGGTCATAACCTTCCATGGCATCAACTAATTCGGGTATCAAATCATTGGGATATGTCATGTCCACATCGGTCCAAATGACCACTCGTCCGCGAGAGGCAGTGGTTCCTGTTCTTCGAGCGGCCCCACTTCCCTGATTGACACGGTGGGTAATGAGAGTGATTCCTTCAATGGAAGCAAGCTCTGTTTGGGAACCGTCGTTTGAACCGTCGTCAACAACAATGATTTCAAAGCTGTACTTGGAAGCCCGCAAAGATGCTTGAATACGGTCGATCTCTGCCCTCAGGTGACCTTTTTCGTTATAGATCGGCAAGACCACACTGACATCACATGTATCTGGGGCGTATTCCGTCATCTTCATGTTTGCGCTTCTCCTCAACAAGAGGCCGTACCGACCCTTTGCCACAGTACTCTGCTCAGCGCAGATTCTTCAGCAACGATATTCCAATTCCCGCTTATGGGCGCACGATCAGCCCATCCATATACACAATTCAACTCTTCGGGAACATCCCCATCAGTTACTGCGACATCAAGCATTCGCACTTTCACGGGGTGCAGCAAATACCGCATGTAGTAGTAGGCGCGATCATTGCGCACTCCCCTGTCAAAGCCAATCTCGGTGACATCACCCGAAGCGGCAACTTCAACACTGGTGCCACTTCTCTCAAGAATATCTGTGCGCGGCAAGATGCTCGTGTGACCTGAATACATAGAACCCGCTCCAAGCAACACGACAAAGAACAACAGCGCAAGCGCACCGCCCTGACGCAACATCAACCACATCAACAACGTTCCCGCAAAGAACAACAATGCGAATGAGATCAAACCCGGTGTGACAACGTACTGTGCAAGATCTGTTCCAATAATGTTCGGAAAGACAATTCGATTCCGGTCAAAAGCGTCCCGGAGTCCATCTCGGCCATCGACCGACACATACACCACAGCAATCAGAAGTGTGAGTACACCCGTGATCAACAAAGCGCGATGCGCAAACCGAGCTGTACGTTCGAATGCCACACATGCCACTACCAAGAACGCCGGCACCATCATCTCGACATAACGTCCGTAGATGAGATGGTCGCCGCGATCTCCATACAGCAGCTGTAGACCACCAGTGAAGATGACTGCAAAAGTTCCCAGCAGCATCACCATAAGGGCAGTTGCCTCCGCATCGTGACGGTCACGCTGATGTTTCACCACGGACACCACTCGCGCCACAATAAAAAACACGGCCACACCAAATAAACCAAGTGTTGTGGCAATCAAGTACCACGTCTGACCAATCATGGTGCGTATCAATGCTGGCC
>JBIKSB010000184.1:0-3028 GCA_044348855.1 Ilumatobacteraceae bacterium
AGGCTGAACGAGCTCTCATTTCGGCAGAGCGTTTATTAACACGTGCAGAAAAGTTGGCGCGTTAGTACATGGTTCTTGTGAGTGTGGCGAAGTGAGCATGTTTGAGCCTCGTGAGCAGATTCGTGAGATGTTGGGGTACCACTCACCCCAAGTAGATGTCGCAGTGCGCCTCAATACCAATGAGTCCCCATTTCCTCCACCACAGAAATGGGTGGAGTCGTTAGCAGAGATTGCTCAAAAAGTTGCGTGGAATCGATATCCAGATCGAGCAGCCACGCAATTGCGTGAGGTCATTGCGCAACGTCATGGTGTACACCCAGAGAACGTATTTGTTGCAAATGGATCAAATGAGGTGTTGCAAACAATCTTGCTGACGTATGGCGGTCATGGTCGAAAGGTTGCAACTTTTGAACCCACATATCAAATGTATGGTCAAATCGCGCGTGTCACGGGAGCCGACGTAGTAACCGGATCACGTCGTGATGACTTCACTCTGGATGCACACGAGATTGCACGCGTCGTCGGCTCGCAGGAAGTTGCGGTGACATTTTTAGCTAATCCCAATAACCCCACTGGTGTCATTGAGCCACGTGAGAATCTTGAAGTTCTCTTGCGGACCACCGAAGGAATTGTGGTGGTGGACGAAGCATATGCAGAATTTGCGAATTGGTCGGCCATTGACATGGTGAGTGAATCGGAACGTCTGATTGTGACGAGAACTTTTTCAAAGACGCTGTCACTTGCTGCCCTGCGAGTGGGATATGCCATTGGGCCGCGTTGGATGATTGAGAAACTTGCTATCGCGGTGTTGCCATATCACCTTGATGCCTTTAAACAAGAGGCAACTGTGGCGGCATTGTCGTATGTAGATGAGATGCAACAACGAGTGAACGCCATTACCTCTGAGCGCACGCGCATTGAGCAACGACTGCAGGGTGCAGGTATGACCGTATGGCCAAGTGGGGCAAACTTCGTGTTGTTTAGACCGCCACACGACTTTGTGCCATACATGTGGCAAAAATTGTTGGAAAAAGGCATTCTGGTCAGAGATTGCGGTTCTTGGCCGCGTCTAGAGCGATGTCTGCGGGTCACGGTGGGCACTGAGGAGGAGAACTCCCTTTTCCTTGATGCAGTCGATGTCCTAGTGGGCTCATAGTCCTCATATTTTTCCTAATCCTGCAAAATAAGGCGTGTGTTCGTCGTAGAAACGGCGAGAATAGAGACATGGCACGCACAGCCCAGATCACGCGAAACACCAAAGAGACCTCTATTGATGTCTCCATCAATCTTGATGGTTCAGGTAAGTCGGAAATCTCAACAGGGATTCCTTTCTACGATCACATGCTGGAGCAACTCGCGCGTCATGGTGGTTTTGATCTCACAATTGCTGCTCAAGGCGACTTGCATATCGATACACATCACACGGTCGAAGATGTGGCGATCGTTGTGGGCGAAGCAATCAAGATGGCACTCGGTGATAAAGCAGGTGTGCGCCGTTTTGCGAGTGGTTTATATCCACTTGATGAAGCACTGGTAGAAATCGCACTCGATTTAAGTGGCCGGCCTTTTGTGGAATGGAATGTAGAACTGCCTGAGTGCTTGCCACTGGGCAACCCTGCTTTTGATCCCTCACTTGCAGAACACGCAATCTCCTCGCTGGCAACATCTGCAGCCATGACGTTGCATGTCAATCTCAAAACGGGCCGCAATGTGCATCACATCATTGAGGCTGCGTTTAAGGGTCTTGCACGTTGTCTTCGAGATGCTGTGCGTGTTGAGTCTTCGGGGGTTCCCTCCACAAAGGGCGTTCTTGCGTGACCACAACGCCAAAGGTGGCAGTTCTTGACTATGGAATTGGAAACCTTCGTTCTGCACAAAAGGCATTACAAAAGGTGGGTGCTGACGCGGTCCTCACTAGCTCACACAATGAGATAGAAGCCGCGGACGCAGTAGTGCTTCCAGGTGTTGGGGCATTTGGCGCATGTATGGATGCACTTCGCGAGGCGCATTTAGAGACTGTGGTGCATGGGGCAGTGAATTCTGGTGTTCCCTTTCTCGGTATTTGTGTGGGAATGCAAATGTTGTTTGATGCCAGCGAAGAAGATGAGTCCGCAAAAGGTCTTGGCATTATTCCGGGAACCGTGCAATGGATTCCCGACACGGTGCAGCGCCCTCAGATGCAGTGGAACCAATTGCAGATTTCGCGCGAGGATCCGATGTTCGCTGGTTTAGGGAATGCACCATGGATGTACTTCGTTCATTCGTTTCACGGCGTGCCAACCAATAGTGATGACACTGTGGCAACAGTGCACTATGGAGAGACATTAAATGTGGCGTTTCGACGTCAGAACGTGTTTGCCACTCAGTGTCATCCAGAGAAGTCTGCCCATGACGGTTTGAGATTGTTAGCGAATTTTGTCCAGTGGGCGCGCGCATGAATCTGTATCCCGCAATTGATCTTCTCGATGGTCGCGTAGTGAGATTGCGCCAGGGGGATTACGCCGACAGCACTGTTTACGGAGATGATCCCGCACTTGTGGCGCAGTCTTTTGTGCAACAAGGTGCCACGTGGGTGCACATTGTCGATTTAGATGCAGCAAAGAGCGGACAGCCCGTAAATCGTCCAGTCATTGCCCACGTGGTGAAGTCATTGGCTGGTGCCGCTCGCGTGCAGGTGGGTGGTGGCGTGCGCACCGTGGCGGATGCTCTTGCACTAAAAGGCCTGGGTGTAAGTCGTGTGGTGATGGGGTCTGCCGCTGTTGCACAACCCACACTGGTGAACGAAGTTGCCGATGAGATCGATGTTGCGGTGGGTTTGGATCATCGCAATGGAGTGGCAGCGACCCATGGATGGACGGAATCCTCTGGTGTGCAGGTGGATGAACTTTTGGGACAATTTCCTAAGGCTGCGGCCTTTGTGATTACAGACATCTCACGAGATGGAATGTTGACAGGGCCAGATGTGGACGGACTTGCGCGCGCGATATCTCTCACGGGCATTCCTGTGATTGCAAGTGGTGGCGTAGGC
>JBIKSB010000186.1:0-2982 GCA_044348855.1 Ilumatobacteraceae bacterium
ACCTTGTTGGAGTGCACGTCGATGCGCCAACGCACGACCAAGTTCTTGTTCCACAGGCATCAAGATGCCAGGCACAAGTGCAAACGTGGTGAACCACAATGCAACGATGGGCTTGAAAGCTTCCTTACCTAGCGCCACCTGGCCGACCTTGAAGAAGGCATAGGCAGTGAAGCCAGCTATGAAGAGTCCGATTGCAACGGGGAAGGTGCCCTCAGGCAGAGGTGTCTTGGCTCCGGGCTGTGAATCAGAGGGCGTGGACACGAACCTTGAGGCTACTTGGACTGGCCAAGGCCAACTGAGTTTGAGTGGGAAAGCGCCTTATTGAGCGGTGTTGAAGCGCGATTTCGCGGCATCGATGAGTTCGCGACGACGCACTTGTGCCTTTTGAAATCCCAAGACAGCAAAACCGACTGCGGTGTAGCCAAATTCTGTGGCTTGTTTGACAACTGGTTGCTGAAGGACTGCTGTGGGATTGATTTTGCGGAAATCAACAGCGGTGAGGTCGATGGAGTGCAGTTGAGGAACCTGAATCTTGGGAAGAGAGACCTTGGGCAGATCGACGTGTGGAACTTGCACCTTCGAGAGGTCGATTTTGGGGAGGGAGAATGCGGGAATCTTTGGCATGCGAGACATAGTAACGGCGACTGCTAATTTTTGCTAGCACTTGGCTGCGGGCCTTATGTCACATCGGGTTCCGGGGACTGCTCCGCGATGTACAAGGGCTAGCACTAGCCTCGCGGGGGCGTGACTAACACTGATGTGACTTTCTCTGGGCCCCCTGTGGTTGCCGTGATGGTGATTCATGAATCGGGCGACTGGCTCATTGAATCGCTACGGTCCCTTGTCGCCCAGGATTACGAAGGTCTCCAGATTCTGCTGCTGATTACCGGGACAAGTGAGGGACAAGCTGCCCGCACCATTCTTGACATCATCGAGACCGAAGCACCCCAGGCAGTGGTGCGCTTTTTGGGCGGCAACCCTGGATATGGGCCGTCATGCAATGCGGTGCTTGATCTTGTGCAGGGCGAGAGCGGCCTCTTTTGTTTCTTGCATGACGATGTTGCATTGTTTCCCGATGCAATCTCGCAGTTGGTAGTGGAGATGTATCGCTCGAATGCCGGCGTGGTGGGTCCAAAACTTGTCTATTGGGATGACGCATCGATGATTCAGTCAGTGGGGAGCGCCTCGGATCGTTTCGGTGTCACCGTGCCATATGCCGATACAGGTGAGCGCGATCAGGAACAACACGATGCTGTGCAAGACGTCTTTGTTGTATCCAGTGCGTGCATGGTTGTACGAGCTGATCTTTTCCGCACCATGGGCGGATTTGATACATCAGTAGGCGCAACAGGTAATGACTTAGATTTCTGTTGGCGCGTGCACACTTCGGGTGCGCGAGTGGTCATTGTTCCCGCAGCAGTTGCACGTCACAGAGAATCAATGTCGCGTGAATTGAAAGAGAACGATGTTGATGAGGTCACTCGAACAAGTGAATACGACCGCGTCAAGACAGTGGCGTCATTGTCCACTGCACGACAGTTGCCTGCAGTGTTATCGCAGATGCTGTTGCTCACTGTGGTGCGTGCCGTGTTGTTGCTTGCCACGGGTCGGGGTCGCCGTTCACTCGATGAGTTGATGGCACTAGTTTCCTTGCCGCGAAGCCTTGGAGAGGTACGTGAGCGACGAAAAGCAGTACATGAATATCGAAATGTGGATGGTGCAGGCGTGGGTGCACTGCAAGTGCGTGGTTCGTCGTATGTCACCGTGTTTTTACGTCGGCGTGCACGCGCTGCAGGACTTGCACAATCCCAGGCAACCAAAGACGAGATTGAAGCGACCCCAAAGGGTTCATATGTCCTATGGGGTGTGCTCGTAGGAGTGCTTCTATTGGGATCGCGCGCACTGTTTCTTGATGGTGTGGTGTCGGTGGGTCAAATGGTGCCGTTTCATGAATCGGTACGTTCAACAATCGCGTCTTATGCATCTGGCTGGTGGGGTGCAGGTTTTGGTCAAGTCTCCGCGCTTCCCACCGGAGTTGTGTTGACGGCAGTGTCTAGTGCGGTGGTGTTTGGACAATCAGGCATAGCGCACACATTGGCAGTTGTGTTGTTGCCATTGGTGGGCTGGATTGGTGTGTGGCGATTTGCATCAGTGTTTGGAACACGTGCCGCACGCATTGGAGCAGTGACTGCGTATGCCGCAGTTCCATTGCCATACGTAGCCATTTCTGCTGGCCGATGGGGTGCATTGTTGATGTATGCATGCATGCCGTGGATGATTCATTTGTTGCGCATGCTGGTGGGACACGCCGATGTGAGTGGAGCACGTTTAGGGGAACACATGGTGGTGGTGTCACCACAGGTGTGGCGTCAGTGGTTTGCATCACTTGTGTTGCTCATCGCAATCGTGTTTGCCTTTGAACCATCCATAGTGGGTGTCCTTCCCTTTACTGCTGGGGTGCTTTCTGTTGCCATGTTGGTGCAAGGGTTGAACATCAAGTGGTTGGCTCGTTGGTTGGGCATTACGGCCTTGGCAACATTTGTAGGTGTGGCGTTGAATTTGCCATGGGCTATCTCGTATGTACGCGATGGCTGGTGGGAAGCAATCTTCGGGGCACCAGTGGAGTCGGGACGACAACTGGGTCTGTGGCGTTTGTTGACGTTTGACTTAGGTGAGTATTGGCTGTCTTTTGGAGTTGTGGGACTCTACGGAGCAGTCATTGGGGCGGTGCTGTTGGTGCGTGGTGCGCGCACGCAATGGGCTTTGCGCGGCGCAACATTGGTGGCTGCTGGTCTTTTGCTCGCAATATCTGATGATGCTGCATTGTTGCCATTGCACATGGCCGAGCCTGGAATCATGTTGGTTCCGGTTGCATTGGGACTTGCAATGTGTGCAGGAGCCATGGGCGCATCATTGGCAACTGATCTAGGTCGGGGACGTTTAAGTTGGCGTCAACCTTTTGGGGCGCTTGTGGGTGTTGTC
>JBIKSB010000187.1:0-2973 GCA_044348855.1 Ilumatobacteraceae bacterium
TGTCAGATTTTGGACTCGAGGATTTTGGATTTGACGCGCGTTCGTTGGATGAGCCGTCAGTCATTGTGCACAAGGTGCAACAAGCGATAAGGGAACGCGATGTGATTGTGGAAAAAATCATTGCGGGTTTACCAGATGTGAAGGATCGCTCGGCGCGTAACTTTTCAGTTATTGCTGACGTTATGAGGCACTAGTCGCTTGGCGCCGAATTCTCACAAGGGCGTTGCTGCCTAGCGCTCCAAGAACATCAGCCAAGATGAACACAAATCTGCTCGCAAGCGCAATCGAGACTGCTAGTGGAGCACCGATAGCTGGTGTGGCAAGTGCTGTGAATACTGATTCACGCACACCGATTCCACCCGGTACTCCAATAGCAATAAAGCCAATAAGCCACGATGACGCGGTGAAAAAGAACATCTCAGCGATTGATACCTCGGCACCAAACGCTGAGGCCGTGACAGATGTCGAGAGGGACATCAGAATCCATGCCGGTGTGTGCAAGGCGGTGTAGCGCAACAATGTTTTCCAAGGAGCGAGAACAACTCCGTTGGGAAGAAACTTCTTTGAGGCAGTGAGCACTATGGCATGAATAGATGGCTGTGCATATAACGCCAAGCCCGCAATTCCTCCCACAAGAAGAGCAAGACCCACAATCGGATAGGTCCAGGACGCAATTGAACCGAGAGAGATCACAACGCCAGAGGCAAGATACGTCGTCATCATGGAGATACCAGTTGAGACGTAAGCGTCTGCGCGATTGGTGCCGCCGCGCACAGCCATCTCTGCTCTTCCGACTATCGCCCAGATTCCACCGGGAACGTATTTGCCAAGTTGTCCGGTGAAATACCAGGACACGGCAGTGATGGTCGGTATGTGTTGGTCTCGATGTCGCAAGATGGTGGACCATGTAGAGCCAATGATGATTAGTGCGCTGAGTGCGAGAGCCAAACTTGCGAACAAGGGAACAAGATCCATGTGGTTGAAGGCATCTGATACTTCAGCCCACCTATTGACCAAGGTACGGATGACGAAGGCAATTCCCGCAATGCCCACGGATACACCGACTACAGATGTGGCCTTCGCAAGGAAGGTCTTCTTCTTAAGTGTGGACACGAGCCAAGGTTACGCCTTCATCGCGGTGCCCATGAGCATCCCGTTCGGGCGATGAAGGCATTTGCGCCTAGTGTTTGATGCGTAAAGGGGGACATCATGGAACATGAAATCTGGCGAATGAGCGCATTGGACATTGCTGCAGGTATCGCAGAAGGATCCATGTCAAGTCGAGAAGTAGTGCAATCTCATCTTGATCGCATTGAGGAAGTCAATGGGACGGTAAACGCAATTGTGCGTGTATTGGGCGACGATGCACTTGCTCAAGCCGATGAGGCTGATCGTGCTCGTGCGAGCGGACGAGAACTAGGTGCTCTTCACGGAGTGCCATTCACGATTAAAGACAACATTGATGTAGCGGGACAGCCCACAACGAACGGTCTGCCAATTTTCGCCGAAGCAATTGCCCCTGTTGATGCACCTGTAGTAGAACGAATGAGGGCAGCCGGTGCAATTCCAATTGGACGAACCAATATGCCTGACATGGGTCTTCGTATCCATACTGATTCAACGTTGTATGGACGCACAAAGAACCCGTGGATGCTGGATCGCACCGCCGGTGGTTCAAGTGGTGGTGAGGGAGTTGCGTTAGCTACTGGAATGTCACCTATTGGTCTAGGTAACGACATTGGCGGTTCGCTGCGTAATCCCGCCCATGCGTGCGGCATTGCTTCCATTAAGCCCTCATTGGGAGTAATTCCCGATACTCAGACATATCCCACTCCTGATCGATCGTTGTCGTCACAAGTGATGTTGAATCAGGGCGTGATGGCGCGCACTATTGCAGATGTGCGTGCAGGGTTCTCAATTGTTGCAGGACCCGATCCGCGAGATCCTGTAAGTCTTCCTGTTCATCTCACTGGGTTGGCTGCCGGGGAGCGCATCACCGTTGCTGTTATGGCTAATCCTCCAGGCGGTTCGACACATCCGGGAATTGTGGATGCGGTGCGTAAAGCCGCGGACGTTCTCGCAGATGAAGGTCACAACGTTGTGGAGGCAACACCTCCAGACATGGAGTTGTCGTATCTGTTGTGGGCCGCAATGTTATTTACGGAATTGCACGACATCCGAGATCAAATCGATCTGGTGATGGGTGAGGGTGGCAAGACTCTTATAGAAAATGCACTGGCTCAGTTCCCCAAATTGTCGTCGTTGGAGTATTACCTGGTGCATGCACAGCGTGATGGACTCGCGCGTCGATGGTCCATGTGGTTTGAAGATCATCAAGCGGTGATTTCACCGACGTGGACTCAGCCTGCGTTTGTTGCCGATTGGGATATCTCTGGCGAGGCGGGCTCTACAGGAACTCTGGAGTTGATGCGTCCAGTTCTCCCCGGAAACCTATTGGGGTTGCCATGTGTGGTGACTCCCGCGGGTATGGCTGACGAACTTCCTGTGGGAGTTCAAGTGATGGGTGCTCGCTATACAGATTTGAGATGTCTCACAATCGCCGAACAGATTGAGGCCGCACTGGGTCTTGAGACACCGATCGATCCACGAATCGGTTAGTGACTGCAACAAAACAGTTCGTTATGCAGTCCATCCGGAAAATGCATCAATCATTGCCTTCACATCTCCAAGTGGATACAAGATTGGGCAAGTTGCTCCATCTTTGATGTACTCGCGCACCTTTGCCCGAGCATCATCTGGTGTGCCTGATGCGGTAAGCATTTGCACAATCTCGTCGGGAACCAGTTTTGATGCTGCTTCGACTTGCTCATGCGTTGCTGGCCATGTGAGAACTTCGCCCACTTTGTCCAAGAGCGATTGTGGAACTCCAGATGCCTTCATGATGTGTGGTTGTTGACCCAAGTATTGAGTCACCATGAGACGCGCCATATCGAGTGCCACTTTGCGATCCTC
>JBIKSB010000188.1:0-2971 GCA_044348855.1 Ilumatobacteraceae bacterium
CAACCATTTGTGCGACAAGTCATCGATGATCATCGCGCACACGGACGACAAGTAGTTCTTGCAACCACAACTCCACGTGATCTCATCGCCCCGTTTGCTCGGGAAGTGGGTTTTGACGATGTGATTGCCACCACATATGAAGTAGATAGCACGGGGCGTTACACAGGTGAACTTGTGGGGCCTTACGTGTGGTCTAAAGGAAAAAAAGACGCGGTTGCTCAATGGTGCGTGGACAACAACGTAGATGTCGCACATTCCTATGCCTATAGCGACAGTGTCTTTGATGAGCCGTTGCTATCGATGGTGGGTTTTCCGCATTGTGTTAATCCTGATTGGCGTTTACGCCTCATGGCTGTAGCTCGTCGATGGCCAGTGATGCATTTTGATGTGCCTGTAGGTGTAGCAAAGATTCCTGTTATCGGACTTGAAGCGCAGCAAGCGCTCATGAAGTTTGCTCGTCCCGAAGTTTTTCCGTACGCAAAGTTCTCCATTTCGGGAACAGAAAACATTCCTTTAGATAGTGCGGCAATTCTTTGCGGCAATCACCGCAGTTATTTCGATATTGCAGCTATTTCACTCGCGGTGGCAAAGACGGGTCGCGCTGTGCGTTTCCTCGGCAAGAAGGAAGTCTTTGATGCGCCCATCATCGGACCTCTCGCTACTGCTCTCGGTGGTATTCGTGTAGAGCGGGGAACAGGAAGCGATGAGCCATTGCGCGCAGCAAGTCAATCTCTTCATGCAGGAGATTTAGTCGCCATCATGCCTCAGGGCACCATTCCGCGTGGACCGGCGTTTTTTGATCCCGTACTCAAGGGTCGTTGGGGCGCAGCACGCTTGGCCGATGAGACTCGGGCACCAGTGATACCTGTGGGCATCTGGGGTACAGAAAATGTGTGGCCGCGTAATGCAAAGTTGCCCAACATCACAAATGTGACGTCACCACCACAGGTCATGGTGCGCGTGGGTGAACCTGTGATGTTGAAGTATGTAGACCCCGATGAAGACACTCAACTCATCATGGCTGCAATCACAGCTTTGTTGCCAGAAGAAGCACGAATACATCGTGAACCCACCGCTGAAGAACTGCGACGTAGTTATCCGTCAAATTATTCAGGCGATCCCGGCACTGAAGAAATTCGACGGCCAGGTACTGACTAAAACTGGATGAGGCTGTGTCACTGCAAGGTGACACAGATGTCTATTTCGACCGAGCAACCTTTTCGCGCACGATGTTGAGTGCTGAACCTGCTTTGAACCATTCAATTTGTTCGGGGCTAAAGGTGTGCTTTGCCTCAAAATCGATGGTGGATCCGTCAGCTTTTGTGATGCGGCATTTCATTGGTTGATCAGGTACTGGTGGCAAATTCAACACAGAGATGCGATCTGATTCTTCAATCTTGTCGTATGTTGCAGAGTCAGAAAATGTGAGGGGCACAAGTCCTTGCTTCTTCAGATTTGTTTCGTGAATACGGGCAAATGAACGAGCAAAGATCACCACGCCGCCGCGGAAACGGGGCTCCATTGCAGCATGCTCGCGTGAGGAACCCTCTCCGTAGTTCTGGTCTCCAATTGCACACCATGAAATGCCGGCCTCGCTGTAACGCTTTGCGATATCTGGATAGCTACGACGCTGTCCATCAGTGATATCGAGACCTTCGCCCACGGCACCACCGAACGCATTTACGGCACCAATAAACAAGTTGCCCGAGATGTTCTCAAGGTGACCGCGGTACTTCAGCCACTTGCCGGCAGCGGAGATGTGGTCGGTGGTGCACTTGCCTTGCGCCTTCATCAAGATGGGGAGCTCTACATAATCTTTTCCGTCCCAAGCAGGGAATGGTTCAAGAAGTTGCAAACGATCGCTTGTGGGGCTCACCTCTACAACAACACCCGAACCATCAGCAGGTGGTGCGGTGAATGTGTCTTCGCCTGGGTCATAGCCCTTTGCAGGAAGTACCTCACCGGTAGGTGGCGCAAGCGTGACTTGTGTGCCATCGGGTGCGGTCAAAGTGTCGGTCATGGGGTTGAAGTCCAAACGTCCCGATAGCGCGAGTGCAATAACAGTGTCGGGACTTGTCACGAAGGACAAAGTGTTTGCCGAGCCATCATTGCGCTTGGGGAAGTTGCGGTTGAATGAGTTCACGATGGTGTTCGGCTTTGCATTGACGTCTGCATTGCGTTCCCATTGACCAATACATGGACCACATGCGTTTGCAAGCACTGTTGCGCCAATTGCTTCGAGGTCTGCAAGCAAACCATCGCGCTCAATCGTTGCACGAGTTTGTTCAGAACCTGGCGTAATCAGAAGTTCTACTTTTGCCTTCAGGCCTGCAGCTGCTGCTTGGCGAGCAATAGAGGCTGCACGCGTGATGTCTTCGTATGAAGAGTTTGTGCACGAACCAATAAGTGCCGAGGAAATCTCAAGTGGCCAATCATTTGCCAACGCTTCTTTTCCTACAGCTGCTCCCACTTTGTGTGCACGATCAGGGGAGTGCGGTCCGTTGATAAGTGGGGTCAAGGTATCGAGATTGATTTCGATGACTTGGTCGTATTGTGCGCCATCGTCGGGGCGAAGATCGCTTGCGACTTTGTCGGCAGCAGCAGCAATCTCGCTGCGGCCAGTTGACCGCAAATACGCAGCCATGTTCTCGTCATAACCAAACACTGAACAAGTGGCACCAATTTCGGCACCCATATTGCAGATGGTGGCTTTGCCTGTTGCGGAAATATTGTCGGCACCTGGTCCGAAGTATTCAACAATTGCGCCCGTGCCACCTTCCACTGTGAGTACTCGAGCAACTTCCAAGATCACATCTTTAGGGCTGCTCCAACCGGACAATGTTCCTGTCAATTTCACACCAATTACTTTTGGCCAACGCACGTTGAAGGGGAAGCCTGTCATGACGTCTACTGCATCTGCGCCACCGACACCGATGGCCACCATGCCAAGTCCGCCAGCATTGGGTGTGTG
>JBIKSB010000189.1:0-2969 GCA_044348855.1 Ilumatobacteraceae bacterium
AACATTCGTATTCGCAAGCGCGCTCTCACTCTTGAAGATCGCCGCCGGGCAAAGAAGAATTAAAACTACTTCTTTGCTCTATTGCGTACCGCGGGATGAGCAAGTGGCACCGCAGTAGGGCGTTTCAACTGTTGCACCATGATGTCGTAGGACTTCTTGCCCATGAGCTCTACAAGTTCATCCTCAAAGAACACATATGTGGGGTCTTTGCCTACAAACGCATCTGCTGACTCGGTACACCACCAGTGGAAATCATCGCCACCTTCGCCCCAGTCACGTCGTTTCCATTCACGAATGGTCGACACAACGTAGCCACCATCTTCCACATGATCTTCAAGACGGAGTGGGACCTGCCAGCACACATCAGGCTTCCAATCCATGTGCCGTTCACCTGCCTCAACTGCAGCAATATGGAAGGCACAACCGGTGCCACCTTCAAAGCCTGGGGGATTATGAAAAATGCACGCACCGTCTACAACGCGGGTCTTGGTAGATCCATCTTTTTCGGTAACAGTCCAGCCTTTTGATTCGGCTTTTGCTTTGTTCTTCCAATGGCGTGACTTCAATCGCTTCACGTACTTCTTGACACTCTTGAGGTCATCATCATCGAGAAAATGGGCCCCAAATGAACAGCAGCCCTGCATCAGTTCCGGAGTTGGGTCATCGTGAACACCCTGGCAACCTTGACCATAGATGCACTTGTAACTCGAACGAAAGAAAGTGGCATCAATCATCCATGTTCTTAATTCATCGGGATCTTCAAAACTGATCCACTCTCTTGGCTCTTCTTCACGCAACACGTCGTATACGCTACGCCATCAACCACATCTAGACCTATTTCATCGGATGGGTATTGAGAGGAGTCATTGTTGACATGGGGGATGTATCCGACATCATCATGCGATTGGAAGCGATTGCCGACGAGCTAGGAGAGATGTCTATGTCCATCTTGACCCAAGCAATTCAAGATGGACAGACAACTAGGCCGGTAGAGGAAAAAAACGTCAGCCAAGCTCGTAGAGCTGTAGAGAAAGCGTTGATGCATCTCGGAAAAACATACGGCTAATAGCGATTTATAGCGTCAATCAGAGGCCTCAGGTCAGCAAATCCTTTTGCCGCATAGAACAATGAAACTCTAGAAAGATCAACATTGTCGTTGTCTTTCATTTCCTCATCTGTTGGCCCAGTCTGTTCAATCACACCGTCAACGGCTAGATGAGCAAATTCTTGTCTCAAGGCCGGAAAATCTGACAAAGGAATTTCACGCTTCATTCTGATGTACAAGCGATCTTTCACGAATCGAATGGAGTGATAGTTGGCATAAAAGTCTGTGATCTCCGATACAGCACTCTCGATGTTGTCCGTTATCCGATACAGGGAAGTGTCTGAAGGGGAGATCAATCCGTGATTAGACAATAAGGGTTCCATTGTGCGCATCAAAGGTGTCCAAAAAGGATCGCCAGGCACCTCAAGAAAGACAATAGGGACGGGTACGGATTTTGCGGTTTGAGCAAGAGTGAGAAGCTCAAAGGTCTCATCAAGTGTTCCAAACCCACCAGGCATGCATAAGAAGGCATGCGATTCCTTCACCAGCATGAGTTTTCTCGTGAAGAAGTAACGCATGCTCACATACTTCTCATCTCCCGCTATGACAGAGTTGGCACTGGATTCGAACGGAAGACGAATAGACACTCCAATGGAGTTCTCTCGACCCGCACCTAACATTCCTGCTTCCATAAGTCCGGGGCCAGCACCCGTCACCACCATGTATCCAGCCTCAGACAATGCTTTGGCTGTGCTCACCGTAAGTGCATAGATGGGGTTATCAGGCGTAATGCGTGCCGATCCGAAGATCGTCACCTTCTTCGTCTCGCGATAAGGAGCAAACATCTCAAATGCTTTTGTCATTTCTCGCAATGCCATGCTGGCGATTTTCACGTCTAACGAGGATGAATCACCCTCTACGAGATTGGTTGCAGCAGTAATGAGTCGAAGAACTTGTCGTTTATCCGTTTCGCTTCGCTGAGACTGAGAGACAGATTCAAGTAGGGCATTGACCTGTGCGGCAATCTCTCCCTCGACCGTCATATGTCAGACCTTGGATTTGAGAACAAGTGAGTCCATGAGATCTTCAAAACTTTGCACGAATGCGTCAAGCCCATCAATTTCCAACTTGAGTGCAACATCGTTCACATCCACGCCACATTCAGCCAATTGTTCCCATTGCTGGCGCGCACGCTGAATGTCTTTACCTATTGTGGTTGATACCTGACCATGATCTATGAACGCATGCATTGTGGCTTCAGGGATGGTGTTCACTGTGTGCCTACCGATGAGTTCATCGATGTACATCGTGTCGGGATATTTCGGGTTCTTGGTTGAAGTAGAGGCCCACAGCGGTCGTTGCAGTTCTGCACCCAATGCTTTAAGTGCTTCCCACCGCGTTCCAGAGAAACGTTGTTCGAATAGCTGATAGGCGAGACGTGCTTGATTAATGGCTGCAGTGCCCATCAATTCCTTCGCGGCTACATGTGCACTCTGGTTGAGACGAGCATCTATTTCAGAGTCCACCCTGCTGATGAAAAAACTTGCGACGCTGTGCACGCCCTTTAGAGGAAGACCCTTCTCACTGCGCTGTTCCAGCCCCGAGAGGAATGCATCAATGACTTGGTCATAGCGTTCCAGACTAAAGATCAAGGTCACATTGACTGGGCAACCCTCTGACACCATCTGCGCTATTGCAGGCAAACCCTCTTCGGTTGCGGGAATCTTGATCATCACATTGGGTCGATTGATAGAGGCGCGCAGTTCTCGTGCGGCGTTAATTGTTCCTTGAGTGTCTCGCGCCAATCGAGGGTCTACCTCGACACTTACATACCCATCTACCGCGTGAGACTGTTCGTACACATCCTGAAAGATTTCAGCAGCACCCACAATGTCCTGCGTCACCAGCTTCCAGTACACCTCAG
>JBIKSB010000191.1:0-2964 GCA_044348855.1 Ilumatobacteraceae bacterium
TGATGCTGTGTTCAACCGTGTTTTCGTATTCGTTGTTCCCGTTGTCATGGTGGCAATGGGCACAATCTGGGGGTAAGTCAAAAAGGGAACCTTCTTGAGGGGGGATTGATGACAATAACACGGCATCTAGGTCTTGCCTAGACCCAATTTTGTCCTTTCTTCCCAAGTGCAGGCCGTTCTGTGACGGCTCGTTCTACACTCGCCACGTGCCTGTGTCGACGCCGACAAAAGTAGGCCTCTTTGGAGGCACGTTCGATCCTCCTCATATGGGGCATCTTCGCGCCGCCCAGGCTGCGGCATCCCAAGTGGGTCTTGAGGAAGTTCTGTTTGTAGTGGCCAATGATCCGTGGCAGAAATCCGACCAGCGAACCGTCACACCAGCTGCACTTCGCCGAGACATGGTGGAACATTTACTCGAGGGCCACACCGGTTTCGCAGTGGATGACCGTGAGATTCGCCGGGGTGGACCCAGTTACACGGCTGACACGTTGGAAGAAATCCACGCCGAGCGACCCGATGTCGAGCTGTATCTCATTGTCGGTCAGGATTCGGCAGCATCAATCGGCACTACCTGGCAAAGACCAGAGGTCATCTTTTCGCTCGCCACTGTGGTGGTGGTGACGCGGCCAGGGGGAGCATTACCGAAATCTGCTCTGCCATCTGATTCCATATATGTAGAGATGAATCCCGTGAATGTGTCAAGTAGCCAGATTCGTCACGTGGCATCACTAGGCGAATCAATCGCTGATCTCACCTCTGATGGCGTCGCGCAATTTATTGCAACCCATGGTTTGTATCGAGGTGCACAGTGACTGCAATTCCTGCACGTCGTCGCCGTCGTCTCATTGCTGCGGCCATCACGTCCGCGCTCACCATGGTGTCGTTGCCCAGTGGTTTGGTGTTGGGTACCAACATGTTGCTGAATGATTCGAGTGGACAAAACGTAGAGACGTCTGATGTCATACGTATTCCTTCAACACCGGTGCATCTTGTGGCTTTGACAAATGCGCGTAATGAAGTGTCGACTCTGGCGCTCTTTGCTCTTGCGCCCAATGGTGAAGGCGGCACCATTATCTCGCTACCTGTGGGATCTGCTGCTGATGTGGGACCAGATGTCGAACCACGTCGTCTGGGTGATTCTTTCGTTACTGGTGGTCTTGATGCACTACGTGTCGATGTTGAGGATCTTTTGAATATCACCATTGATTCAAGCTCGGTGCACAACGCTTCTGAATTTGCAGTGATTCTGCAAGATGTGGGTACTCAACCCATCACGCTTGCTCAGCCTGTGGTCGATGTTGATGTGGTCGGTACCGAAGTTGTCGTGCTTGAAGCAGGGGCCACCACTGTTTCCCCAGAAAAAATTGCAGCGGCACTTGTGGCATCTCGAGTGGGACTTGATGAGTCAACTCGTTTCGCGGCAATCAAATCTTTGTGGACTGCAGTAAGCCGAGGTAGTGCAAGCACGGTTGATGATTCCAACACTGATGTGTCTACGTCTATTGCGCAAGATAATTCTGATTCTGAGACTCCCACGACAGTGCAAGAATTTTTGGCGGGAATGCTGGCGGGACGACTTGATGTCTGGCAATTTACGGCAACGCGTATTTCTGATGTGCAACGTAATCCCAATGCACTTGACCTCTACAGCCTTGATGGTGGCGAGGTGTTAATGGTGATGGCAAGCGTGGCGCCTTCTGCGATGCGACTTGTCTCGAACAACTTGACAGTGATGGTGGATGTGCCGTTTAACAACAGTGCATATGCCCAAGAGGCGGTCACCCGTTTGGCATACGCAGGCGCAAATGTTGTTCTCGTGCGACAAATCTCTGATGTGCCGGCTGAAAAGACAATCGCCTATGTCAATGACTCCATTGCGCGTGCCGAAGTGGAGACCTATACGGGTCTTGTTGGGGCCATTGAGATTGTGGAGACCCTTGAGCGCATTAGTGGTGTGAATGTGCGCATAGTTCTCGGAAATGAGTTTGTGGCGTTTCTTGGTGCAGGTGGCTCATCCACGACTACGGTGGCACAGTGACTTCTGCATCTACTAACGATTCCCTCGATCTCGCTGTAGCGGCGGCACGCATCATTGATGACAAAAAAGGATCCGACATTTTGGTTCTTCATGTCGGCGACATTGTGGGAATCACTGAGTATTTCGTCATTGCATCGGCGTCGAACGTGCGACAGGTGGGCGCAATTGTTGATTCGATGTTGGGTGAGGTGCGCGAAACCATCGGTCGCGGGCCTTTGCGCTCTGAGGGAGTGCGCGAAAAGCAGTGGGTCTTGGTGGATTATGGCGATGTGGTGGTCCACGTTTTTGCCGATGAGGCGCGGCGTTTCTATGAAATTGAGCGCCTGTACAAGGACCTGACCCCTATCCCGTGGTGACGGTGCACCCCGCCTTGGTAAGGTGAGGTTTCCTAATTTTTGGGGCTGTAGCTCAGTTGGCAGAGCGCTTGCATGGCATGCAAGAGGTCAGGGGTTCAATTCCCCTCAGCTCCACCAAATGTCGTTAGTGACTGTTGTAATGAGGACGTATGAACGTCCGGTGATGCTGGCTCGAGCGTTGACCAGTGTTCAAAAGCAAACCTTCACAGACTGGTCATTGGTGATTGTGAACAACGGTGGTGTTCCAGCGCGCGTAGATGACGTAGTTGCTATTGCTCGACTTGCATCACCACACTGCGACATACGCGTGCTTCATCTTGACGAACGTGTCGGAATGGAAGAAGCGTCAAATGTTGCACTCCAGGCCTCAACGTCGGAGTTTTTTGCGATTCATGATGACGATGACACATGGAAGCCGGCATTTCTTGAACGCACCGTTGCGGCCATGACAAGTCATCGCGATGCTGCCGCAATTGTCACCGGGGTAACAAAGATTCAAGAACTCTCGCGTGGCACAACTTTGCGACCGCAAGTGTCGGAAGATTTTTACCTCACCCAAGAACGACTGAC
>JBIKSB010000192.1:0-2958 GCA_044348855.1 Ilumatobacteraceae bacterium
AATAGTGACGCAACAATTGTGCGCGTTGTGCAAGCAGATGACCCTTTGTTGGCTGTGACTACGTCAGGGGCGGGTACATCGCGGGGTAGTGGAGGTATGGCATCCAAGCTCGCTGCGGCTCGCATTGCATCATGGTCGGGAGTGACTGCAGTGATTGCCTCGGCCCAGCGTGGCGATGCTGTGTTGGCTGCAGTACACGGCCACGACATTGGCACTCGATTCTTGCCGCATGATCGCCATTTGTCGTCCCGGAAACTATGGATTGCTTTTGCTTCTGAAGTGTCGGGCGCTGTGATTATTGATGATGGCGCTCGTGATGCACTTGTCTCTAAAGGCACATCATTGCTTCCTGCAGGTGTTGTGAAGGTTGAAGGCGAGTTTGAACTCGGTTCCACCATCGAAGTGATGGATACCCATGGTGTTGTAGTTGCTCGTGGCATGGCCGCAATGTCTTCGCAACAAGCTGAACAATCTCGCGGGAAGAAAACAACTGATCTTGCAGCACTTGGTGTTGCTGAAGTTGTGCATCGCGATGATTTAGTTGTCTTTTCTCAACTCTGAGAGTGATTACTTCGAACTCTTGATGCGAGTGAGAAGAGCCCTGTGTGCGGACTGTGTTTCTTCGTTTCTGAAAAGCCACAAGATGGCGATGTAGGCAATGAAGCCCACAGGAACAATCACAAAAAGTTCACTTATTCGACCGAGTGCTGATTGCCATGAAATGGCGCTGTTGAGCAGCCACAACACTAAAGACATCACAGATGTGGCGAACATAATGGGGAGCAGCAATGAAGTCATGTGTGCCCATTGAATTGCGGCGTAACGGTTGTGTACTACAGCGGCAATGATGACCGCTGCTATGAGGTAGGAGATACCGAACGCAAGCGCAAGACCAAAGACCCCATGGCGATCCACAAGCAGCAGTGCGAAAAAGATATTGATGGCATTTTGCACAACGTTGATGAAGAAAGGTGTTTTGGTGTCTTCATGGGAATAGAAGGCACGTAACACAAAGATGTACACAGAAAATCCCGCAAGACCGACGCCGAATCCCTGAAGCGCTCGAGCTGTGTTCTCGGTTGCTGCGGCAGTGAAGTTTCCGTACTCCAACAATGCAGACACTATGGGTTGAGCCAAGATGATGATGCCAAGTGATGCTGGAACGGTCAACAAAAGAATCCATCTGAGTCCTTTTGTGAGCCATTGTGCGAATCCTTGGCTGTCCGCACTCTTTACTTTGCGTACTAACTCGGGAATAAATGTGGTGGCGATCGAGAGTGTGAGAAGTGAATGCGGAAGCATGAAGAAGATAAATGCCTTCGCGTAGGCATCTTGATTTCCGCTGCCGGGTTCCGCGAGATTTTTTACAACTATGAGTGCAATTTGATTTGTGAGAACGTACCCGAATGTCCATAGCGACAACTGCAACATGGAGCGCACTGCCGGATGTCCAAATGAAGGTGTGAAACGAAATGAGAAATCTGTTCGTCGTATGGATGGGTAGAGGGCTAGCGCCATGAACGCAATTCCACAGGTGGCAGACAAAGTAAGGAGTGCAAAGAAGGTGTTGTTGCTCATCACATCATCAATGCTGGGTGTGCCGTTTTGAGTCAACGGAATAAAGAGCAAAATGGCAATGGTGACAAGATTGGCGAGCACCGGGGCCCAAGCTCCAGCTACGAAACGCCTACGAGCATTGAGAAAAGCTGTGCCAAGTGCGGTGAGGCCATAGAAGAAGATCTGCACGAGGAAGATACGTGCCATTGCCGTGCCAGCGCTGCGATATTGATCTGCATCTACGAGCGAGCTGGGTTGCAGGGAATACAGACGAAAGATCAGTGGTGCTGCAAGAACTGCTACGGCAGTTGCTGCCACCAAAACAATGAGTGACACCGAGATGATCGCCGATGTCGCTTGATCATCTTTATCTTCGGCAAAACGAGTAAAAAGAGGCACCAAACTCGCAGCCAGTAAACCCCCCACGAGTAGTTCATAGATTGAGTTGGGGGAGTTATTGGCACCATCAAAGGCGTCGGCGAGCGCCGTCTGCCCCAAGATGACTCCCAGGACAACCACGCGAAGTAGGCCCGTAACACGTGATGCGGCAGTTCCTATCGCCACAATCACGGTGTCTTTGTACATAGGGAAAGAGGTTATGTCCTAGAGAGGTGCTCGCCGATACACCCCGTGAGAGGCTCGGGCACTAGTTTGGATACCTTATGGCACCCCGCTTTGACTCAGTACAACAAGTTCGCGATGGCCTCAAGGCCGTCAATTATCTTGCCGATGACGGCATTGCAGGAGTTGCGTTCTTGGCCGATCGCCTCGGCAAGCCCATTTTGGTGGAGGGGCCAGCCGGTACCGGAAAAACTCAGTTGGCCAAGAGCATCGCCGAGATGACAGGGGCACGCCTCATCCGACTGCAGTGTTACGAAGGTTTGGACGAGTCCAAAGCCCTCTATGAGTGGAACTACAAGAAGCAGTTGCTGAGAATTCAGGCCGATCGAAATTCTGATTCATGGTCAGAGGTGCATGATGACATCTTTGGTGATGAATTTCTTCTCCGTCGTCCCTTGCTCGAAGCCATCACCGCTGACGAACCAGTGGTGTTGTTGATTGACGAAGTAGACCGCGTCGAAGTAGAAACCGAAGCATTGCTTTTGGAAATTCTCTCTGAGTACCAAGTGTCCATTCCCGAATTGGGCACCATTACTGCAAAGCAGATTCCCTTGGTGTTCCTTACCTCGAACAACACTCGTGAATTGTCCGAGGCCTTAAAGCGTCGTTGCTTATTCCTGCATGTGGATTATCCGCAAATGGATCGCGAGAAGGAAATCGTGCTCACCAAGGTAGAAGGCATTACCGAGATGTTGGCCGATCAAGTGGCTCGCATCGTGCGTAGTATCCGTCAATTAGATCTCAAGAAATCTCCTTCGGTCAGTGAAACGTTGGACTGGG
>JBIKSB010000193.1:0-2935 GCA_044348855.1 Ilumatobacteraceae bacterium
GTATGTGCTTGTGGTGGGTATCACCGTGGTGAGTGCAGGAGTTCAGGACAACGGCCGCAAGGCAGATGTCATTGTGGTGATGGGGGCTGCACAATACGACGGGCGACCATCGGAATTGCTTGAATCACGATTAGCTCATGCATTATCCCTATGGAAGGATCAGCAACGTGCGCCACTCATTGCGGTCACAGGTGGCAAACAAGAAGGCGATCGATTTACCGAAGCCGAAGCAGGCGCTCAATGGTTGAGAACTAGGGGAGTTGAAGATGAGTTCATTCTTCAGGAAGATGTGGGTCAATCAACGTGGCAATCGCTTGATGAACTTGCACCAACGTTGAAGAAAAACTCCGTACACAACGTCATTATGGTGACAAGCGATTGGCACGCAGCACGTGCGGCATTAACTTTCGAAGAGATGGGCTTTTCTGTTGCTACATCAGCGATAGAGAGCAAGGGTGTGTCCTTGAGACGCTGGGTGCGAGAAATCGCCGGTGTAGCGGTTGGTCGCGTTATTGGTTTCGGAAAACTTTTTACCATCACTGGGTAACAGGCCAAGGTCCTCCCGTACTTATACTTCTCGTGTGGGTAGTTCCGTAAAAAAGCAAGTCACGGATCGCGCTACTGGTGAGCGCGAAAAGACTAAAGACACTCTTTTGCGTGTGGCTATTGCAGCCATTGAAGAGGTAGGCGAGGCCCATGTGCGTCTTGAAGACATCTTGCGCGACGCAGATGCATCCGTCAGTTCGCTCTATCACCACTACGGAAACATGCGTGGCTTACTCGATGAAGCACAGCTTGCACGTTTTGATGCAGAGACTGGCGACAACATAAGAGTTTTTTATGATGCTGTACGGAAAGTGCGTACCAAAGACGAGTTCAAAGTTCTGGTTCGCGAGACAGTCCATGAGGCCTTCTCCCGTTCAAGAGCCCACAATCGGTCGTCTGCCATGAATGCATTCGGGAGTATTTTTGAAACTCCCGAATACAACGCACGTGTAGTGGCACTGGAGAAGGCAAACATCAATCTGCTTTCGCAAGCCATTTTGCATGCAAAGGCACAGGGCTTAACGCGATCAGATCTAGACGTGGAAGGCTTCTCGGCGTGGATTATGGGATTGACTTTCTCTCGCGTCATTCCCGACATCATGAATGACGATGCAATGGTGGAGAGTTGGCTCGAGATGACTACGCAGTCCATCAATCATCTTTTGGGTCTCTAAGGCGGATTTCCTCGTCACCTGAACCTGTGGTGTGGGGCGCTGTGCACCGCTACAATCTGAGGCGCACTGGGGAATGGTGTAATTGGCAACACAGCAGTTTCTGGTACTGTTATTCAGGGTTCGAGTCCTTGTTCCCCAACCATTTGATTCAAATGTTGTGAACGGCAGATAGTCTGATTCCCGCTACAGGCTCCCATCGTCTAGTGGCCTAGGACACCACCCTCTCAAGGTGGCGGCACGGGTTCGAATCCCGTTGGGAGTGCCATTTTCTCGCATCTGCAATGTCCCAGGTGCCCAAGTATGCAACACGCCTTTATGTAATGCTGTGCCGCAAAAAGTTAGTGTGGTACTTCATGAATGCGAAGAAGTACACGTTGCCATTCGCTCTGGCAAGTGCGCTAGCTGTTCTTTCGGCAGCGTGTGGAAGCCAAGAAGTTTCTCAAAATGGTGAAGTCACTGTTGAACGGCATGTTGTCATCTCAGAGATCTACTACCACTCTGCAACAGATGATGATGCTGATGACTTTATTGAACTCTTCAATACTCATGATGAAGCGGTGGCCCTGACTGGCTGGTGTATTCGAGGTGTGGGGTTTTGTTTTTCCGACACCACAGTGCTTGAACCTGAACAACATGTTGTTGTGTATGGACGAGATTTTTCTGGCCGCTTAGGAAACAAGGGTGAGAGAATTCGGATTGTTGATGCTCAGGAGAACATTCGTGACGAGGTGAGTTACGCCGACTCAGATCCATGGCCCGCATCTGCCGATGGCGATGGAGACTCTCTGCATCGAGAAGATTATTCAGGTGCAGGAGATTCACCTGACAACTGGATTGCCGCTCCACCAACGCCTGGCGAGAAGTTTGATGCGGCCAAGAAGTTATCTGTAAGCGATGAATCGGCAGTCGTGATTACAGAGATTCAGTACAACCCCATGGACGGAAACCCATCGGCTCAATTCATTGAACTCCGGAATCGGACCAGCCAATCACAAACTCTTACGGGGTGGTGCATTAGTGGTACGTCATTGTGTCTTGATAATCAAGACGTCATTGAACCCAATGGACTGCTTGTGGTGTCAGGGTTGACTCATTCCCTATCTTTGAGCAACGCTGGACAAGCTTTACGACTTGTGGATAACGCTGGATTTGTACATGACTTTGTGAGATTTTCAGACAACAATCCGTGGCCCGCCATGGCAGATGGTTTCGGACACTCGCTACATCGTCGACATTCCTCTTTGAGTGGAAACTCGCCTGCTCACTGGGTATCTCGGGAACCAAGCCCAGGTCAAGAGTCAGCCATTGATACCGCTACACCATTGCCACTCTTTAAAGATGTGACGCACACGCGGTCTCCTGGGTCTGGACAACCTGTGATTGTCGAAGCAGCACAGGAAGAAATCACTCAAGCGACATTGCATTTCCGTTACGGATTCGACGAAGAGACATCCACGGTGATGACCAAGAACGCCGAGGGCAAGTGGTCAGCATCTATCCCAGGCGCAGATCAAGGCACTCTCATTCGCTTTCGGCTCACAGGAGAACTCAGTGGGGTGACTGGTCAATGGCCTCGAGAGGGTGACGGTGCGCAATATGGGGGGACAGTGGTATCTGCTCCTGCAGCATCACCGTTGCCGCGCTTGCAATGGTTCATGGACGCAAAAAGTTTTTCAGATCTACGCAACAAGAAAAAACTGATCGGCGATAACGGT
>JBIKSB010000195.1:0-2926 GCA_044348855.1 Ilumatobacteraceae bacterium
TTGTTGCCGTAAAACCAGGTGATGTGGCAGGTGTATGTGCTGAGTTAGCGGCACTGGGTGTCGCACGCATTGTGTCTATTGCTGCAGGTATTTCGGTGGCACGTCTGCAACAGGCGTCATCACCTACAACCGCAGTTGTCAGAGCTATGCCGAATACACCTGCGTTAGTGGGTGAGGGGGTCACAGCATTGTGTCCGGGTGCAACATGTACCGCCGACGACATCGCGTGGGCTGAATCACTTGTGCGCGCAGTGGGCGTAGTGGTGCACATCGCAGAAGATCAGATGGATGCGTTCACTGCAGTTGCAGGGTCCGGGCCGGCATACGTTTTTCGTCTCGCCGAGTCGCTACTTGCTGCAGGCGTCGCCCACGGACTTGCGCCCGATGTTGCAGATTCCATCGTGCGTCAACTCTTCAAAGGTGCAGGTGTCCTGCTGTTCGAATCTGAAGATTCTCCCGCTGAATTGCGCCAGAAGGTGACGAGTCCCAACGGCACAACCGCTGCAGGATTGGCTGAATTTGAGCGCTCTGGAATTAGTGAAATAGTGAACAAAGTCGTATCGGCCGCATCGCAACGCAGTGCGGAAATGACGCGCGAGTTGTCCTAAAAATTTTCAAAAATTTCTTTGGCAAATTTTCGTTTTCTTGGAGACCTTGGTGTACATTTTGTGACACAGGTCACCAGAGATGGGAAACCATCGATGGGAGTCGCGCCCCGCAAGGGCTGCGCCGAAGGGGCCGGTGCCGTCGGGGGGTTGGCACCGGCCCCTTTCGTTTATCTTCAAACTTGAAATCTCATGACAACTGTGACCGCACACTCAATATCGTGAACCTATGACTCATCACATTTCGTTGCTCACCGATTACGGATTGAACGATGAATTCGTCGGCGTTGTGAAAAGTGTGATTTCAGATATTGCACCGATGGCGCGTGTTGTTGATCTCACTCATGGTGTGAAGCCATTCGATGTACGCGGTGGTTCTCTTGCATTGGCGCGCGCAATTCAATATGTGCCCGATGGTGTGATTGTGGCAATTGTTGACCCAAGTGTGGGATCTGCGCGACGTGCAATCGCGGTAGAAGTTGCACAAGGGCGCGGCATTTTTCTTGGTCCCGATAACGGATTATTGGGTCCCGCTGTTGCACTTGCCGGTGGAGCAGAACGCTCTTTTGAATTAACAAATACTGAGTTGCATCTTCATAGCAATGGCGCCACATTTGCAGGTCGTGATGTATTCGCACCAGTTGCTGCATTCTTGGCAAATGGTGGCGCGATTGAAGAAGTGGGTCGCGAGATTGATGTTGCCTCGCTTATGCCAGGTTTAGTTCCCATTCCTACACAAGAAAAACATCCAGAACATGGAGAAGGTCTGCATTGCGAAGTGGCATGGGTAGATGTATTTGGTAACTGCCAACTCAACATCGGTCCCGATGATGTTGCGCACATGGGTGATGTATTGCGCCTCGTGATAGGCGACGATGTGCGTAGTGCCCGAATCGTCACTCACTTTGCCGAGATTGATGGTGGCGCAATTGGGGCCGTAGTGGACTCCTACGGAATGATCGCATTGGCAATCGATCGCGGGTCGGCCGCTGAGGCATTACGACTTCAAGAGGGCGACGAAGTACTTGTCTTTCAAGGGAACAGCGAGATTTCTACCTCGTCCGTGACCCTCCGTTCTACGAAGTAAGGTTCTCTTAATGCGTCCAGCAACCACCTTGTCTATTGCCCTTCTTCTGGGAGTCATCTTCGCTGCGGGCATCGTCCAACTTTTAATGTTGCGGTAAGGAAAGAGTGCGCCATTCATGAACCTCTCACAGATCATTGAAGGTCATGATGGAAACAGCACGGCCCTCATCAGTCGCGGTCGTGTCACCACGTATCAGCAATTGCGCGACCAAGTAGGCGCAATGCGCGGGGCCTTGGTCCGCCATGGTGTCCAAAAAGGCGATGTTGTGGTGTTGCTCTGTGGCAACAGTCGCTATTTCGTCGTGTCATATTTGGCCGCTATTGGAATTGGTGCAATTGTCGCGCCTTTAAATCCCACGAGCCCGGCGCCAGAAATCGAAAACGAACTTTCCGTTGTCACTCCCACTGTGGCCATCATTGAACCATCGGCGTACGAGGCATGGAAGAACATCCCGTCGGTGACTTCGTCGGCTGTGCGCATTGTGATTGCCACTGAAGGCCATGTCATCGAGGGCGCAGAGACAATTGATGAGTTTCTTTCAGGCGAACCAGTGCCTGTTGTTGATGTTGAAGCATCTCATCCAGCGGTCTATATGTTTACAAGTGGTACAGCAGGTTCTCCGAAAGCTGCAATTCTCACGCACAACAATTTGTTGATAAATATTCGTCAAGCAAACGTTGCAGAACATATTGCATCCACAGATGTGGTGTTCGGCGTGTTGCCGTTGTTTCACATCTTTGGTCTCAATGTGGTGATTGGAACAACATTGGCTGGCGGAGCCAGTCTGGTTCTTGTGCAACGATTCGATCCTGTATCCACGATGGAGACAATCGCAGAACGAGGAATCACGGTGTTGCCTGGTGCCCCCAGTTTGTGGGCTGCACTTGGCCAACTCGACCATGAATCACCGCATGTCTTTCGTTCCATTCGGCTTGCGTTATCAGGCGCAGCAAAACTTCCTGAACAAATCAGCCAATCCTTTAGTGCCCGATTTGGATTACAAATTCAAGAGGGTTACGGACTCACTGAAGCATCTCCTGTTGTCACCACCTCTATTGGCATGGAATGGATTCCTGGATCTATTGGTCGGCCGGTGCCCGGGATTGAGTTGCGCGTGGTCGATGAAAATGGTGGAGATGTTCTCGTCGGTGATTCCGGAGAAATCTGGATTCGCGGCGAAAATATTTTTGCGGGTTATCTCAATGATGCGGAAGCAACATCACGAGTGCTTACC
>JBIKSB010000194.1:0-2926 GCA_044348855.1 Ilumatobacteraceae bacterium
CACCACCGAATTCATTGATGCGCTACCTGTACGGGCATTGTCGGAAATTGGCAGTATTGATCTAGGTACGGTTGATGTATTGATGCGTCTTGGCTTAGGACGTTGTGGCGATGTGCGTCATCTTGGCGAGGCCGCACTTATCGATCGTTTCGGGCTTTCGGGTTATCACATCTTTCAGTTGGTGAGCGCACAAGAAATACACGGATTTTCACTCGATGCTCCACCATCAGATTTTTCATGTGTCTATGAATCCGATATGCCTCTTGTATCGGTACATCACGTTGTGAGTGCATCTCGTTCCAGTATCGAAGAGATGATGCACCGAATTGAGACAAGTGGACAACAGTGCGTACGAGTGCTTATGCATTGCGAGACCGACCATGGCGAATCAATGTCGCGTATTTGGGGTGAGTCGCACGGGTTCACTACCGCAGCACTTATACAACGCTTGTCGTATCAACTTGATGGCTGGCTTGTGCATTCAGGTGATGACATAGATGCCCCCACGAGCGGCATTGTGAGAGTGTGTATTACGCCCTTGGAGTGCCGAGAGGCACTCGCTACACAGGCAGTGTTGTGGGGCGGAAATGAGGAAAACACTGAACGTGCTGCACGTGCGGTGGCACAAATGTGTGCAGTAGCAGATCACGTGCGTGTCACTGTTCCGCAATGGGAAGGTGGGCGCGATATCACCACGGTCTATTCACAAGTATCTGCTCGCGTAGTAGATATCACCCAATCACAACACAGTGCAGCGCGTGTGGGTGCAACAAAAAACCACACAGAAAAATGGACAGGGTCGTTGCCCATGCCATGGCCGGCCTGGGTTGCTGCACAGCCCATAGACATCAACGTGTTCGATGCACATCAACGCCATGTGGGGGTAACGGGTCGACATGAGCTCACATCAACACCAGTGTCTGTAGAAATGGGAACACTGCGCTACCACATAGAAAAAGTGGGAGGACCATGGCCAGTAGAGGAGCGTTGGTGGGATCCTCGTCGAGCACGTCGTCATGTGCGGGCACAGTTGTTGGTGCGCAATGCGCAAGGAGCAGTACGGGTATTTCTTGTGGTGTTAGAGAACAATGTGTGGAAGTTGATTGCCCGCTACGACTAGTGACACACTCATAAGGTGCATGACCACCCCTCACTTCGCAACATCATGCAAATTCTCACAGTGCATCACCCGGTAGATGCTCGTGAACAGGAGTCGCTGCATCAATTCTTAGAAGTCGTCCCCACCTTGGTGAATCCATGTAGCGAAGAAGCAGATATTCGCCATGTCACAGCTTCGGCAATTGTTGTGTCCGATGATGGAGATGCCGTTGTGTTGCATCTCCATAAAAGACTCAACATGTGGTTACAGCCAGGTGGACACATTGATGCGGGTGAAGAGATAGTTGCAGCAGCACTGCGCGAAGCACATGAAGAAACGGGTTTACCTGTACGCCATGAAAGACAGGACGGGGTGTTTGTACATCTCGATGTTCACCCCGGTCCACGAGGGCATACACATTTCGATCTGCGGTATCTGGTGCGGGCACCCCACGTGGCCCCCACGCCCGGTGCGGGCGAGAGCCCAGAGGTGCGTTGGTTCTCATGGGATGAGGCCCAAGCCGTAGCGGACGCCGGCCTTGTGGGGGCATTGCAGGCAACAAGAGCCTTACTGGGTATGGGTTAGGGGATTTGATACGAACATATGTTCGGTAGTGTGTCCCTATGGGGTATGCCGAGCTGCATTGTCGATCAAATTTTTCTTTTCTTACAGGTGCATCTCATCCGGAGCATCTTGTGGAGGTTGCCGGCTCACTGGGTCTTGATGCGCTCGCTATGACCGACCGCAATGGCGTGTACGGCATTGTGCGCTTTGCAGAAGCAGCACGCGCTATTGGCTTGCCCACCGTGTTTGGTGTGGAAATAGATTGCGGCTCCTTTGGTGAGATTGTGTTGTTGTCGCGCGGCGCATCGGGGTATGGCCCCATGGTGCGCGCAGTGTCGGAAGGGCAACTCGCAGGCAAAAAAGGTGCCCCAGTATTTATGGTGGATGCAATAGCGCACAGAGTGAATCAACAATGTGTCGTACTCACTGGTGGCTATGGCGGAGCAGTTGTACGTGCGTTAACAGAACATGGTCCCTCGGTTGCTGAATCTACATTGCGCCAATTAGTTGAATCTTTTGGTCGTGACAATGTCCTTGTCGAGTTATGGGACCACGGAGACCCCATAGATGCAGTGCGTAATGATCAGCTTGTGCACATTGCATATCGAGTAGGTGTGGAATGTGTCGCCACAAACAATGTGATGTATGCAGTACCTGCACAACATCGTGTCGCAACCGCTCTTGCTGCTGTGCAAAATCGTTGTGGTCTGGATGAGATTGATTATCGACTCCCTCCTGCTGCAACTGCATATTTGCGCTCAGAGGCAGAAATGCACCGCCGCTTTGAGCGTTATCCCGGGGTGGTGGAACGTGCGGGTGTGATTGCAGAGGAGATTGCTTTTGATCTCTCTCTTGTGGCACCCAAGTTGCCACCGTTTCCATGTCCCGATGGGCACGATGAAATGTCTTTTCTGCGGGCGTTGGTGCAAGAAGGCGCACAGAAGCGTTATGGGGCTAAACCACAGGCTGGCGAGGAAGATCTTTCTCTACGTTCTCGGGCGTGGCACACAATTGAACACGAACTTGCCATTATCGAGTCACTGGGGTTTGCAGGATATTTCCTTGTGGTGTGGGACATTGTGCGTTTCTGTAACGAACGTGACATTTTGTGTCAAGGACGTGGCAGTGCAGCCAACAGTGCAGTGTGTTTTTCTTTGGGAATTACCAAAGCAGATGCTGTTTCTTTAGGCTTGCTCTTCGAGCGTTTTCTTTCCCCCGAACGTGATGGTCCACCCGATATTGATATCGACATTGAAAGCGGTC
>JBIKSB010000196.1:0-2914 GCA_044348855.1 Ilumatobacteraceae bacterium
GGTCAATGTTCCTGAACGCGACACGATGCCCACATTGGGGCCCTTAGCGGAAGGCAATTCAGCAATCTCGCCTGCGGTAATACCAATGTTGCATTTTCCTGGGCTAATGATGCCTGGGCAGTTAGGACCAAGTAGACGAACTTGCGGATAGTTACGTACCAAAGTGTTGTAGGTAAGTGCTTCATCTTGTGCAGGAATACCTTCGGTAATGCACACAATGAATGTGATTCCCGCTTCTGCTGCTTCCAAGATTGCAGCCGATGCTGCCTTAGGTGGAACGGTGACAAAAGATGCTGTTGCTCCTGTTGCTGCAACAGCTTCTTTCACGCTGTTGTACACAGGAATGCCTTCTACATCTGTGCCGCCTTTGCCTGGCGTTACGCCTGCAACAACTTGTGTGCCATAGGCCTTGTTGCGCAGTCCGTGATATTTGCCCTGTCCACCTGTGAGACCTTGGACGATCACCTTTGTGTTGTTGTCAACGAAAATTGCCATGGGAGGAGTCCTTACTTTGCGAGTGCCACGGCGGCCTCTGCGGCCTCGAGCATTGTGGGCTTACTGGTCAGTTGAGATTCGGGAATTCCGGCGTTAGCGAGAATGGAACGTCCCTCTTCAGCGTTGGTGCCATCGAGACGAATCACAATCGGTGCGCGCAGTTTCACGCGACCAAGTGCTTCCACAATTCCCTTAGCAACTTCTTCACCGCGCGTGATTCCACCAAAGATGTTGATGAAGATGCTCTTCACGTTTTGGTCAGAGTTGATTACTTCTAATGCACTCGCCATGAGGTCAGCATTTGCGCCGCCACCAATGTCGAGGAAGTTTGCAGCAGTGCCGCCCACTTGATTCACCACGTCCAAGGTGCTCATCGCCAATCCGGCACCGTTGGCGATAATGCCCACAGTTCCGTCGAGGCCGATGTATTGCAGGCCTTTTTCACGAGCAAGTTGTTCGCGCGCATCGAGTTCTTCTGTTGCACGGAACTCTTCCCATTCAGGATGACGGAAGTCTGCGTTGCCATCGAGGGAGACCTTGGCATCAAGTGCATGAACTTCACCTGTGGGCTTCAGAATCAAAGGGTTGATCTCTGCCAAGTCGCAGTCACCTTCGGTATAGCAGCGATACAGCTTCACCAAGATGTCAGCGACGCCATCGAGTGCTTTTGCGGGAATCTTTGCATCAACTGCAGCTTTGTGTGCGGTCTCGCGAGACAATCCATCAACAGGGTCGATATGCAACTTCACGATGGCATCGGGATTGCGCTCAGCAACGACTTCAATCTCCACGCCACCTTCGGCGCTCAACATCAACAGATGCTTCTTTGCACCGCGGTCGAGTGTGAATGATGCGTAGTACTCCTCGGCAATATCGCTTGCGTTCTCTACCCACACACGCTTTACGACATGGCCTTTAATGTCCATACCCAAAATGTTTCCAGCGTGCAGACGCACTTCGTCAGCATTTTCTGCCAACTTAATTCCGCCTGCCTTGCCACGACCACCCACTTGGACTTGTGCTTTCACCACAACGGGGTAACCGGCCTTGTCAGCTGCAGCAACTGCTTGATCAACGGTGACTGCCACGTCGCCTGCAGAAACAGGAATGTCGTAGCGAGCAAAATATTGCTTGCCCTGATATTCAAAAAGGTCCATCGGTGATTTTTCTTTCTTAGTCGCGTGTGTCGAGTTCTTCTTCAAGCCATTGACAAATGGCTTTCAGTGATGACCCTGGTCCGAAAATGTTTCCCACGCCCTGTTCACGAAGAATGCGCGCGTCAGCATCGGGGATAACCCCGCCACCAAACACGAGAACATCAGAGAGATCTCGTGAACGCAACTCTTCCATCACACGGGGGAACAATGTGTTGTGCGCACCAGAGAGCAATGACAATCCCACTGCATCGGCATCTTCTTGCAGAGCAGTCTCTGCAATTTGTTCCGGGGTCTGGTGCAACCCCGTATAGATGACCTCAAAGCCGTGGTCTCGCAGAGCACGGGTAATGGTCTTGGCTCCACGATCGTGACCGTCAAGGCCAGGTTTGGCAACAACAACTCGGTAGGGGCGCTTCACAGAAAGGAAACCCTACGCCGAACAGGCATTGGACTACTAACCCGCCACAATAGAACCATGAAAAAATCTCGGTTTCGGTCCCCCCTGGCACGGGCGCTCGTGCCAGTTCTAGGCGGAATTCTCTTCTTTTCCTTGTTTTTCTTGGGTTTGTGGGGCATCGCCACGCTGATTACCGACCGAGCAGAACCCAACTCTGTGGTGGCCAACAAAATCTTTGAAGTGGGCAAAGTTGACCGACTCTCTGAAGCAGTGGCCGCCGATGGCCCCATTTTGCTCCCCGATCTCCAATCAGCCGATGGCCTTCGCTCCCTGGTGTTGGACCACACCGGTGATGATCCCGCGGCGGGATGGCGCGTCTATTTGGGATTTCCTGCGGATAAACAAGCGGGCTGCCTAGTGACTCAGATTCCGAGCACTCGTCAATTCACCGACTGTGATGGCCGCACCATCTCGGTGGAAGATTTGCAACCACCAAACAATGTGCGACCAGTTGTAGAGAACCGCTCAACTTTGTTTATCGACCTGCGCGGCATTACCGACTCAGTAGAGACATCGGTACCTGGCAACTAAACGCTGTTATAGAGACGACGTTGCGTCCACAAGGCGAAGAGCAAACTCTTCTGAATGTGCGTCAAGTTTTCCGCGGTGCAAGGCAAGACCACCAATGACCTGTGCGCCACGTCCTTCAAGTTCTCGTGTCATCACATCGAGTGAGCGTCCAGGATTCAACGCAAAGGTACAGAACCCCACTGCTTTTTTGCCTGCCATGGCAGGAAGTGCGCGCAGACGATCAATGCCCCACGGTGATTGACCCACAACGAAAAGACCATGCACCCATGTGCCC
>JBIKSB010000197.1:0-2889 GCA_044348855.1 Ilumatobacteraceae bacterium
CGGCACCCTTGATTCTTCTTGCACAAAACCGCCAAGAGGATCGTGCACGTGAACAACTTCAACGTGACCGCGAAATGGCTGCGCGTACGCAAGCAGATACAGAGTATTTGGCACGCGAATTAGCCGGCGTCCGTCTAGCACTTGCCGATGTGGTGACGATGGAAGACTTGCGAGATCACTTAGAGCGCATCTCTGAAGTGCTGGATCGTTTGGAATCTGGCGCTACCCCTGACGAGTCGCCACGCTCTCCAAACAACGACGCGTAAGGTCAGAGAATTCACGCGGCATCTGCATAGATGCGAAATGGTCACCGTGTAACTCGAACACTTCGGCGCGCAATGCCTCTGCAAACGCACGTTGTTTTACTGGCGGCACACCAGAGTCTTGTGTGGTGACAAGAAATGCAGTGGGAACATCCACTGTGGGAGCAAGAGCGCGAGCATCAAATTTAGAAAGAGCTTGACCTGCTTGTTGCACCAACCACGGATCATTACGGCGTGCTTCGCCCAATACCCATGGCACGTAGCGGCGCATTTCGTGACCTCGAGGAATTGTTTTGCGTAATAGCGCACCTAAAAAACGTGGTGTGGTGACATTGCGAAAGACAAAACCGAAGTAACGCCCCACAGTCCAACGCACACGTTCTGCGCGTGTCGAATTCCAATCCATGGCTGTTGCTTGCAACACCATGCCACGCACTAAATCTCTGTGTCGTTGCCACACCAAAGTACTAATGGGCCCGCCCATGGAATAACCCAACGTGATGACCGATGTTGCACCAAGATGTCGCGCAACTGCTGCGGCATCATCTGCACAATCTTCTAACGCAAACTTTGGCGCAATGCGTAAACCACGGCCATGGCCGCGGTGATCAGTACCAATGATGGAGAAATGTTGTGCAAGTTCTTCATACACCGCAAAGAATTGCGTATCTACCGATGCAGTCCAACCGTGAAGAAGCAACACAGTGGGCCGAGTGGCATCAGGGTGTTGATGATGGCGCACGAAAAATTCACCACGGCCTTCAATATGCACAATGCGGCCCGGCAACAGGGGCGGAATGATCTGTGTGGTGTCTTGTGTTAACGACATGATTTACATACTCCTACTACGTCGAGTCGATGATGGGCCATATGAAAACCTGCCTTGGCTGCAACACGTGCAAGCGCAGTGTCGAGCGCATGCTCGATGTCATCGGGGATGCGCACATCATCTACGAAGCCACACGAGTGACACACCATGTGATGGTGGTGCCCGGTGATGTCTTCGCTGAGTTCAAAACGTGCCCATTCATCTGTGGAGGTCACGCGCACCACCACTCCAGCGTTTTCCAACACAGTGAGATTGCGATACGCCGATGATTGTGCGAGCCCTGTGGCTTCCAGAATTTCTGGAATAGACAATGGGCGTTGCGCCTCGGTGAGAGTGGTGACGATGTCCCGGCGATTCGGAGTGAAACGCTGACCAATGGCGGTTAATTGCGTGGCCACATGGTGGGCAATATCTGCAACCTCTACAGAACCGTGATGATGAGAGTCGCCCGACATGGTGCTCACGCTATCGAGAATGGGTGAGAATCATCTCTCTAGTACCCGTAGTGCTTGGCGGACAAGGTCATCCACAAGTGATGCAGATTCGCTAATAGAACGTGAGTCAAAGACAAACTTGCCGTCGTGATCTTGTGTCGCTATTGGTCGAATACGTGGACCCCCGCCAAAAGTGCGAGCAGCGCGTGATGTGTATTGCCCCCATCCCATCAATCGAAGGAGAGCTGAACTCTTTTCTCGCTCAGAAAGTGGTGCTGGTGCTTCCAATACAGACAAGGCAATTAATGCAAGGCGTGCGCCCTGTTGGGCAGCACTGACCCATGGCTCTAGCTGAGGATCGTCCACCGACATCTGCGCCACTGATTCCCACCATTGCCGCGAGGGTGATTCGCCAGGCCAATGATCATCGCCTCGATAGGCAGTGGCTTGGGCAAGCACCATGAGGCCTTGCTGTTCTACATATTCGCGCCACACCTCAACATGATTTTGCCCGTTAAACCATGCACTTGCAGACGTCATCGTTGCCAGAGATGCGCGGAACTCCTCCATCGGGTTCACAAGAATGCCTGAACAGACATCTCGTAATTTTTCCTCGCGACCCATGTAAGGACCAAGATGTAAATGTCCTCGCATGCGTGCATCGTTAACAGGAGTGTTGTCCCACAGAAGTGGAGGCCGATTGCCGGTGGCGGTTTGTCTTGCTCGTGCCTCAGCGGCAGTAATCGTTTCAGTCACAACTGCATTACCTGTCCACATCACTTCAATTGACGTATCAAGTCCTGCACATAAGCGTTCCAAATACTTAGAAGATGTTGTGCCTGCATAGTGTGTCGGCACTATCCACACTGGGAGTTGCAAGGTATGAAGAACTTCGTGAGCGAGGTATTGATGCTGTCCTGCTGCATCCAGAACCGGTAAATCATCAAATGACAACACAACAACCGAACAGCCCGCATCACGCGCTGGTTCAAGTTTTTGTATCAACTGCTCCGGCGTTGCGTCTTCACCAGGAGTAATACCCACAGCAAGCTGTACACGAGATGAACGCCCAGCCAATTGGGCAAAGCTCTCCCTTTCATCTTGGGTAAATGGTTCACTCCATTGATCACGATGTCGGGGCTCTTGTTTGGCGGCCCAGACGTAGGTATTGCCACCAGATTGTTCGAGGAAATCAATACAAGCCAGTCTGTCCTCGTGAGACCATGGTGTTCCATAAAAACCTTCAATAACGCCGAAGATTTTGTTGGTGGCCACTATTCAGTCCCTACGAACTGATGCAGTTCAACACCAGAGGACATGACGCCATCCAAGATGTCGGCGTTGGGTAAGGCGGCTTGACCCA
>JBIKSB010000019.1:0-10694 GCA_044348855.1 Ilumatobacteraceae bacterium
TTTCGCTAGTCTGTAATTCCACGTCGAAGTGGCGGAATAGGCAGACGCACCAGATTAAGGGTCTGGCGCCCTTTGGGCGTGGGGGTTCAAGTCCCCCCTTCGACACCAGTTTTCACATTGCCGATGCATATCAGTGCGGCAGGTAAGTGTGCTTCCTAAGATGATCACAGCATGCGTCATACAAAAATTGTTGCCACACTAGGGCCTAAGTCTGTTTCTCCTCAGATGATTTCTGGGTTGCATGCCGTAGGGGTGTCGGTTTTTCGTCTGAATTGTTCGCACCTCACGACCGCTGCCCTTGAAGAGAACATTCGGAGTATTCGAAAGGTCTCGCCGGAGGCTGGGATTCTGGTTGATATCCAAGGTCCTAAATTGCGTTTCTTGGGCGCCGATATTTCCCTCTCCACTGGTTCTGTGTGGGATGTAGCAAAGCATCATCTGGGACTGAGTCAAAGTGATGAGTCGTTCCATATGGCCATGAACGTGGGAGAGCGCGTGCTCTTCGATGATGGTCGAATCCAGACTCACATCGAAGCTGTACACGAAGATGCAGTGCAGCTCAAGGTTCTCAAGGGTGGAAAGTTGGCGCGTGGCAAAGGTGTGAACTTTCCCGACACCGTCATGACAGGAAGTGTCCTGTCGGTGAAGGACCGAAGCGATGTTGAAGTGGCACGGCGTATGGGTGCTGAATTTATTGCGGTCTCTTTTGTACAACAACCCTCTGATGTCGAAGAAGTTCGTGCTCTCGCTGGTGAGGGTCCAAAGATATTCGCCAAGATTGAACGACCACAGGCTCTTGAACTCATTGAAGAGATTTGTGCGGTGAGTGATGGGGTTATGGCAGCACGTGGTGATCTTGGTGTTGAATTGCCCTACGAGCAGGTTCCTTCTGCGCAACGAGCCATTGCCTTGGCTGCGCTTAAGAGTGGAACCGTCAGCATTTGTGCAACAGAGATGTTGGAATCAATGATTCAATCCTCACGTCCTACACGAGCAGAAGTTTCCGACGTGACAGCGGCTGTGCGCGATGGCTTTGATGCAGTGATGTTGTCCGCTGAGACAGCGATTGGAGTGGACCCTGTTGGTGCTGTGCGGGCGATGGGGCGTATCTGCGAGGCCGCCGAACGCGATGTCGCTATGCCCAATTGGTTCGCCGATGAGAATCCAGAAATTGCTGCAGTGACTGCAGCTGCAGCAGCTCTTGCCAAGCGCATTAACGCCGACCGCATTTTGTCGATCACAAATACCGGTTATTCGGCAGGGTTACTGGCGGCATGTCGGCCCAATACTGCGATTGTCGCCGTTACGCCTACAGCGTCGGCTGCGCGATCGCTTTCCGTCTGTAGGGGGGTGTGGCCACTGGTGGTGAACCGCCATGACGACATCACCACTGCAATCCAAGAAGGACTACAGGGAGCAAGAGACAAGAACCTGATTGGTACGGGTCAAAGAGTTGTGGTCTGTGTGTCTCGACTCGGGCCAAATTCCGATGCTGACACAATCATGTTGCATCTTGAGCCCTGATTTATGACATGGGCCGCAGATGTGGCTTTGCAGTCAAGAAATACAAAGTGGAAGCCATCATGAGTGCGCCACACGCAGAGAACATCAAGGGTGCAGAGTCAATTCGACGTGCAATGAAGCCCACGGCTAAAGCGCCAGCGGGTGCCAACCCGCTCATGAGAAGTGAGTGAATAGCCATCACACGCCCCATCACTTCTCGAGGTGTGTTGTTCTGAATCAATGTCTGGTTGAGATTCATGTACAGCCCTCCGCCCACTCCCCACATGAAGAGAAAAATGCTCATCGTTACTATTGATGTGCTTTGACCCAAAAGTATTTGCACCCCGGATCCCCAGCACAAGCCGCACATAAACCACAAACCCTTGCGCACGAGCAGTTGGTTGAACCGCATAATCAACAGGGACGTCACAAATTGTCCTACTCCTAAGAGGGCAAACATAACGGTGGTCTGACTTGCGGTAGCGCCCGCTTCCTCTCGCGCCAATTGGGGACCCAACACAATCCACGGCGCCATCATGAAAACCGTAGAAGAAGAGAGAAGCACAAAGAATGAGCGCACTGCTTGATGTCCTTGGATGAACTTGAGTCCCTCAAGGATTTCCCATCGAAGGCTTCGGCGTTCGGTGTTGACTCCCGGTGGCAACTCCAAGCGAATCAGTGCAAGAAATCCAAGAAAGTAGAGAACAGCTTGTAGCCAGAATGCTCCTTGAATTCCCCAGATGCGTATGACGGGACCAGCAGTGGCAGGCCCAATGATCAGTCCGATGTTCATCCCGATGGTGTTCACCGCGATTGCCCCAATCAGTTTGTCCTGGGGCACAAGGGTGGGGATTGCGGCTGCCCGCACGGGAGAGCCCAGAGCAATGAAAATTCCCGCCGCAAAAGATGCCGTAATTGCCCAAGAAATTGTCATGACCTCGGTAGTCACCATCACTGCGATCACAATCGTTGTGAACAATGCTCCAAGTTGACTAGCTATCAGAAGTGTTTTGCGATTCAGATGGTCACTCATGACGCCCACTGGCAGAGAGATGAGAAGAGCAGGAATTCCCATGACAAAAAGAATGAGACCGTTGATATCCGAACGTGCACCTAACTCGAGGGCAAGCCAAACAAATGCAAATCTTTGGGTACTTTGCACTAGAACAAACAGAAAGCTGTTGGTCCACAACAAGCGAAATGGTTGGATTCTCATCAGTTCAGCCGGTCTAATGCTGGACACCTGAGGACTGTTCACTTGCTCATCCTTGCAGGAGGTAGTCACAGAGTCGTTGTCAGAGACTTGAAAAGATGGCCTTGATAAGTGATTGATTTCGGCTGTTCTGCCAGCCTGCACCCATTTGATTCATCACATATCCCACAGTGATGTCTGCGGTTGGATCGCAGAACCCCATGGAACCTCCTGCGCCGTAGTGGCCGTACGCGGCGTTGTTCGGGCCAAAGCGTCTGTGCGCAGTGGGGAGTTGGAAGCCCACACCAAAGTGCGTATCGGAACCAAGTATTACATCGGATCCAAGTGACACTGTCGTAGTCGCACACTCAAGAACAGAAATATCGACGGGGTGCGCGCAACTGCGTAGAACTTCATATGCGCGCGCAACTCCTTTTGCGGTTGCGTGCAGGTTTGTGCTCGGGTGCACACAATTCCTCCATGCAGGGCTGTTCACGGCTCCGGCACCAGAGAAGTTGGTGGGGTTGTTATATGTCAGAGAAAGCATGGAAGGAACAATCTGTGCCGTGGAAGAGCTGCTACTCGCTGCATCGCTATTCCAGTACAAGGTGGCCACACGTTCATGTTGTGACATGGGGACGCCCCAATACATCTGGTCAGTGACGTAATCGCGAAGAGGATCAAGTAACTGAGTATGTGACTGTCCACGAATGCGACAGAGAATCTCTCCAATGAGAAAACCAAATGTGTTCACGTGGTAGCCGTGTGCGGTTCCAGGATTCCACCATGGCTCTTGCTTAGCCAATGCATGGACCATGTGATTCCAGTTGTACACGTCAGTAGGGCTGAGTTCTGCAGAAACTGCGGGAAGTCCAGCCCTATGACCGGCAATCTCTCTGAGAGACAATGCACCAACTGGTGAATGTGACATTTCTGGCCAAATGGATCCGACACTTGCTTCTGGTGACACTCGGCTTTCACTCAATGCCAGAGCGAGAAGTATGGAGAGAATTCCTTTACCCACTGAAAAGGAATTCACAAGTGTGTGTGGTAGCCACGGTTGCATCCTGCCCGTATCTGTCCACCCACCAACAAGATCGACAACGACCTCACCTCCGACCATCACACACAATGATGCGCCGAGCTCGCCATGGGACTCAAAGTTGTCTAAAAAAGCTTCTTTGACTCCACGAAAACGGCTATCTACATGGCCATCTACAGGGAAGGAGTTGCTCAGAGAGCTGACTTCTCCAAGATGTGCACACCACATGCTGATCCCAGACCAATCACGTGTGCGAGCCCTACCTTGGCGCCCTCGATTTGACGAGGACCGGCTTCACCTCTCAGGTGATGGCAGACTTCCCAAATGTTTGCGATGCCTGTTGCTGCAATGGGATGTCCTTTGGACTCCAAACCACCAGACACATTCACCGGAGTAGAACCATCACGCCACGTTGCGCCAGAGTTGAAGAAGTCCACAGCTCCACCTTCTTCACACAACATCAGGTTGTCATAGTGAACGAGTTCGGCTGTGGCAAAGCAGTCATGCAATTCCACTAAGTCCAGATCCTGTGGAGAGACTCCCGCAACTTCGTATGCCTGACGCGCCGCAATTCGGGTCAATGTATTCACATCTGGAAGAACTTGACAAGCTTCTTGATAGGGATCGCTTGTCAAAATAGATGCGGACACTTTCACCGCACGGCGCTGTTGCTCAAGAGAGAGTGTCTTGAGTTTTGCTCCGCTTACAACGACTGCTGCAGCAGCTCCGTCGCAGTTGGCTGAACACATAGGTCGAGTGTTGGGGTAGGAGATCATGATGTCGTTCATGATCTCTTCCAGGGTCATGCGCTTTGTGTAGGCGGCAAGCGGATTCAAAGTGGAATGCGCATGGTTCTTCTCAGAAATCTTTGCGAAAAGCTCAAATGTCGCACCACCATATTTGTGTCCGTATTCCATTCCCACTTGAGCAAAGGTGCCTGGCATTGTTGCGGTGCCGATGAGACCATCTGTGTTGGTGACAGCTCCATAGCGTCCACTTGGTGCCCATTGTTTTCCTGGTGTCTTGGGTGCGCCACCGCCGCCGAGGAGACCAACGCCTGCAAGCTTCTCTACGCCCACTGCAAGACCCATATCGCATTCACCGGCTTTGATCGCCATGATGGCTGTACGTAAGGCGGTAGCTCCAGTGGCACATGCATTTGAGACGTTGTACACGGGAATACCGGTTTGTCCCACTTGCTTCTGAATCATCTGACCAATGCCGCCTGAACCCATGAGATTTCCTGCTGCAAGAACACCAATATCGGCCATCGTGACTCCACCATCGGCGAGGGCGGCAATGACGGCTTCTGCTGCAAGGTCCACGACGTCTTTGTCCGGATACTTTCCAAACTTTGTCATGTTGATGCCAAGGATGTAAATGTCGTCTGTTGCCATGATGTTCTCCGTTGTGTTGTTGAATGGTGAGTTAATGAGCGGGCTCGTAGCCAAAACCAATGGCTTCTGCGCCATTGTCATCTGAACCGAGTGAATAGGTAGCCAACTGAACTTTCATGCCGAGACTCACTTTTTCTGGAGTCGGCTCGACATTGATGAGGTTTGCTCTCACGCTGGTGCCATCGCAATCCACAATTGCAGCCACGAATGGCACAGGTACACCTGGTGCAGCGAAGGTGACAATGGTGAATGAACGAACAATTCCGTTGTTGGAAATTCGTGATTTGGAAAATTGCGTACCGAAGCACGCAGCACATGCGTTGCGTCGATCAAAGAAGCGTGCCGAACATGATGTGCATTGATTGGCCTCAAGGTGAGCATCGTCACCCAGTACCAGGTAATCAACGAGGGGAACTTGTTGCGCTGTAGCCATAAGAATTCCTAACTGCGGTAGCTAGACACACCTTAGAGCCTCCTTGGCGCGCCACCAGCAGACGGAGGGTGTCGGAGGCCATAAATGAATCACTGCGTACGAGAGATGTCCCCACCGTGGGGTAGAAATAGCACATGGCGAAAAAGTGGAAGAACTGGGCGGGTAACCAGACGGCGACCCCATTGACCATTCGGGCGCCTCATTCACTAGATGAGATGTGCGCGCTGGTAGCGGACGCACGCTCGCGGCATGAGACGTTGAAATGTGTGGGTTCGGGCCATAGTTTTACCGCAGCTGCCGTTACCCAAGGCCACCTCATTTCCCTGGATAATTGGTCGGGGATTGTGTCCATCGATAGATCCACACTTCAGGTAACCGTCAAGGCGGGCACTACTTTGGCAGTGCTGAATGAATTGCTTCATGCCGAAGGACTTGCTCTGCCCAATCTTGGCGACATTGCCTATCAGACCGTGGCAGGTGCAATTTCTACATCCACCCACGGCACTGGAGTTGCCCTTACTGGTCTGGCGGGTCAAGTGCGAGGCTTCACACTCATTGATGGTCGTGGGGAAGTCTTGCATTGCAATCATGAAGACAATTCGGACATCTTTGATGTGGGGCGGGTATCTGTCGGTGCTTTGGGTGTCATAACTCATTACACATTGCAGGCTGTTCCGGCATTTCGCCTTCACGCCGTAGAGCGAGCATTACCACTTGATGTCGTTTTGGAGCGCCTTGATGAATTCGTGGATGACAATGATCATTTTGAATTCTTTTGGTTGCCACACACACCTTGGGCCCTCACAAAGCGAAATAATCGAACAGATGAACCTCTACAACCTTTGCCCAAGGTTCGTGGTTGGATCGAAAAGACATTTATGGAGAACGTCGCCTTTGGTGCTCTGTGTCAACTTGGAAAAGCTCGTCCGTCGTTGATTCCTCGTCTGGCTACTGCACTGCCATCATCTGGGAAACGCGAATACATCAATGACAGCTACAAGATTTTTGCAAGTCCTCGACTCGTGCGTTTTTATGAAATGGAGACAGCAATTCCGCGTGCCTCTTTGGCTCCGGCCCTTCGGGAAGTTCGCTCCATGATTGAAGCCAGGGGTTATCTTCTCAACTTTCCAGTTGAGGTGAGGTTCACTGCAGCCGATGACATACCGCTCTCTACGGCCCATGAAAGAGAGACTGCGTATATTGCTGTGCACGTGTTTAAAGGTATGGAGTTCGAACCTTTTTTCAGAGATGTAGAAGCAATATTAAAGAGATATGGTTCTCGCCCGCATTGGGGCAAATTGCACTATCGAGACTCTGTGGATCTCGCCCAGCAGTATCGACGCTTTGATGAGTTCGTCGCATTGCGTGGTCGACTAGATCCAGATCGCGTGTTTCACAACACATATCTGCAACAGATTCTCGGAGACTAAGGGTCAATTAAAGGCAAATATCTTGAGGTCGGACTGGGCAACGAGGAATGTCGCGGCCGACAGCATCTCTGATAGCTGCAACAATCGCTGGAGTCACAGAAATACATGGTGGCTCACCTACGCCTTTCGCTCCAAGGGGAGCCTGTGGGTCAGGTTCTTCCACAAGTCGTGCCACTACATCGGGTGCATCTAGTGCGGTGGGAAGTAAGTAATCGGTGAAACTTGGATTCAGCACGCGTCCATCCCGCACGATGATTTCCTCCATCACTGCCAAACCAAGTCCCTGTGCAATACCGCCCTCAATTTGCCCCAATACCGACAACGGATTGAGAGCGCGACCTACATCTTGAGTCGTGGCTATTTGCACCACCTTTACAAGACCCAACTCGGGGTCAACATCGACAACAGCACGATGGGCCACAAATGCAAAAGCCACATGGCAGTTTCCTTGACCATTCTCATCTAGATCTTCTGTGGGTCGATGATGGTGTTCAAACTCTTCAGTAATTGTGAGATTCTCAGATGCCTCATGCACTGAGACTCGGAAGTCACCCATGGTGTCAATGATGTCCACACCGTCGATAGCCAATCTCAATGGGTCAATGTTGTACATCTGACCCACGTGGCGAAAAAGCTGCTCACGCACAAGTCGGCAGGCACCGTCCACAGCACCACCGCTCATCCACGTCTGACGAGACGCCGAAGTTGATCCCGCAGAACCGATGGAGGTATCTATAGCTTCAAGGTCTACTTCATCTACGCCCAGAACACTTCGTGCAATTTGTTGAGCAATAGTGACAAAACCTTGTCCTACTTCACTCGTTGCGAACTTTAACGAAGCCTTTCCATTTTTGAGTGTGCAACGTGCAGTGGAGTAGTCATCGAAGCCCTCGCTATACATAATGTTTTTGATGCTGACGCCCCAGCCAATTCCGCGACGCACATAGCGCGGTTCAGATGCCAAACCGGATCCACCAGGCAAAGACAATGGGTCTTGAGGGTCGATTGCCACTGGCGGAATCGGAATTGCTCGGGTCTCCTCGATAAGGCGTCGTACCGGGGCCACTGATTCCACAACTTGACCAGTGATGAGACGGTCACCTTGGGTCATGGCATTCCGAAGGCGAATCTCTGCAGGGTCCATCTTGAGCGCATGCGCAAGTTTGTCCATCTGGCTTTCGTGTGCAAAACACGCCTGTACTACTCCGAATCCTCGCATTGCACCACAAGGTGGATTATTGGTGCGTACTGCATACCCGTCAACGACTGCGTTCTCACATTTGTAAGGACCTTGTGCATGGGTTACTCCATTGATCAAGACCGCTGATGATGTGGATGCATACGCACCTCCATCAAAGACAAAGCGCGCTTCAATTTTTTGAATGACGCCTGATGCATCAGCGTGATGTCGCATCCACACTGTTGCAGGATGGCGATGCACATGGCCGAAGAAGCTTTCATGTCGACCGTATTGCATTTTGATGGGGCGCATGGTGGCTAGAGCAAGCAGGGCAGTGTGGACTTGCAGGCTGATATCTTCCCGCGCGCCAAATGCGCCGCCTACGCCTCCGAGTTCTAGTCGCACGCGCTCAGGCGGTAGACCAAGACACGCCGCAATCTGCTTCTGATCTTCGTGGAGCCACTGTGTTGCAACATGCATCAATACACCTGCACCATCATGATCAGGAATGGCTAGGGCGGACTCTGTTCCTAAGAATGCTTGATCTTGCATGCCGATGACATAGGTATCTTCCACAACCACGTCACCAGTCACGCTTGGATCACCACAAAGAATGCGTTGATGTCGAATGAGGTTCCCATCGGGATGGATGGGTGCAATCTCCGGATTGAGTGCATCTTCTGCGTGAGACAAGACTGGGAGGATTTCGTATTCAACGGCGATGAGATCAAGAGCTCGACGACATGTCTCTGGATGATCCGCAGCGACAGCAGCAATTGGCTCACCCATGTAGCGAACAACTGAATCAGCAAACACAGGTTGATCTGAACTAATGAGGCCGTATGTAAGTTGACCTGGCACATCTTTGGCAGTGATGACTGTCTTTACACCCGGCAATGTCACAGCTGCACTTGTATCAATAGAGATGATGCGTGCATGTGGGTGAGGTGAACGAAGGGTGGCGCCCCACAACATGTTCTCGGCCCACAAATCTGAGGAAAAGGAAAATTCGCCAGTGACCTTTGCTATCCCATCTGGTCGTGGAGCATTGGTACCAATACCAAAATGAGTCTTTGAGAGAGTGTCCACCATTAGCTTGTGCCTCGCTGTGTGATGACTGCCTCCACCGCGGCAAAAATTCTGCCGTATCCAGTACAACGGCAGATGTTTCCCGAGATGGCCTCTTTCACCTGAAGTTCAGTGGGTTGTGGATTCTCGTCGAGAAGATGATGAATTGCCATGACGAGGCCAGGAGTGCAGAAGCCACACTGCACAGCACCTTCGGAAAGAAAGCCCTCTTGCACATCGGTCAAGCTGCCGTCAGGGCCCAGACCTTCCACAGTTGCGATCTGGCTTTCAGTGGCTGATGCAGCAAGCACCAGACAACTACATACCGGTTGACCATCCATGTACACAGTGCAACTGCCACATTCTCCTTGTTCGCATGCGCCCTTGGCTCCAGGTAGACCAAGACGTTCTCTGAGAACATAAAGCAGACTTTCCCCGATCCAGGCATCCTGGACGACATGATCTTGTCCGTTGATGTGAAGTGAATAGTGCTCATTCGTCATAGTGAGAAACCCCTCGTAGCGAGTCGACGCGCAAGTACTTCAATGGCATGACGACGATATTCAGCCGTTGATCGATGATCGTCAATCGGTCGAGCTGCGTTGGCCACCATTTTAGAAAACTGTTGTATTGCCTCGTGCGTGGGTGTGCCTGACACAAGCATCTGTTCCTGTAAAAACTCTTCAGCATCTCGACAACGAATGATCGTGGGACCCACCGACCCAAGCGCAATGCGACACTCATTGTGTTGCACCGCAAAACATGCTGATGCAATAGAGATCACCATTGCATTGCGTACACCTACCTTGGCGTAATCCTGAAACCCGTCTGCAATGGGGATGTTGATTGCAGTGACGAACTCATCGTGTGACAGTTGGTGTTTCTTTGGTCCCGTCATGAAATCGTGAATTGAAATGAGGCGGGTGGCCCTTACTGACACCACCTCGACTGTGGCATCAAGTGCGAAGAGAACTGGCAATGAATCACCCGCTGGTGAACATGTGCCTAGGTTGCCGCCGAGCGAAGCAGTGTTTCTTATTTGAGGTGATCCCACGGTGCGAGCAGCATGTGACAAGGCAGGAGAGAGGGCCTCGAAATCTGCCTTTTCGAGTTGTGAGAATGGCACGGTCGCGCCGATACGCACAAGAGATTTGCTCGTATCTATCTGCCATGTCTTTAGCTCATCAATGCGTGAGAGGTTGACAACAGTGGAGGGTTTGCGGTGATTGAAGTTCACCTCCACCATGAAGTCGGTGCCGCCAGCTATCAATGTGGCATCGGAGTGCTCGGCGAGCATCTCAGAAGCTTCATGAACTGAGCGAGGAGAGTAAATGGGCATATCTAGGACATTCTCTCAAAAAGTCGAGCTGCTTGTTCTGATGCTTTGGCACGGACTTCCTGAATATCAAAATGAACCGGCAATCCGTTATCGACCACTTTCTTCCCGTT
>JBIKSB010000020.1:0-10687 GCA_044348855.1 Ilumatobacteraceae bacterium
GTCCATCACGCCACCACGAAAGTTCTCCACCAGAACATCGCAATGCAGCACCATTTTTTTCACAAGCTCAATTGCCTCGGGATGTTTGAGGTCCATTGAGATGTTCTGTTTCCCTACGTTTTGTTGCGCAAAATAAGTAGACATCGAACCCACGCGCGGGTAAGCAAAACGCGTGAGATCTCCCTCGGGCGGTTCAAGTTTGATGACGTCTGCGCCCAAGTCGGAAAGCATGCGCGTGCAATGCGGACCTGAGAGAACGCGTGTGAAGTCAAGAACACGAATTCCCTCTAATGGTCGTGAACCTCCCGCAGCTGTACTCATCGACCTGTAAACCTTGGCGCACGTTTCTCCACAAAAGCCGCGGCAGCTTCTTTGTGGTCATCTGTTCCCATGGTGCGCACCATTGCACTGGCTTCGGCATCTAATGCAGCTTGCAAAGAAACATCGCCCGCACGATTGAGGTTTTCTTTCATGTAGCGCAGAGCAATGGGTGCACGTTGTGCCAAAGACTGACACCACGCCAATGCCTGTGTCTCAAAATCTTCATCGGGGAGCACCACGTTGATGATTCCTAAATCTTTTGCTTCGCGTGCTGTCAATCGTGGCGAAGTGAACATCAATTCTTTTGCTTTCGCCTCTCCCACCAAACGGGGCAAGAACCACGAAGTGCCAAAGTCTCCACTTGCACCCACATTGGCAAATGCAGTCATCACAATGGCTCGCTCAGCGGCAATACGAATATCGGCTGCCAATGCAATGGATAGGCCCGCCCCGGCGGCAGCACCAGGCAACGCAGCCACTACTGGTTGTGGCAGTGCACGCAATGCTGCACTCACCGTGTTCTGGCGCGAACGAAGTCCTTCAATGCGATCTTCCACACTCGTGGACTGCCCTGCACCTGATCGATGCGATTCGTTCATGCCCTTCACATCGCCACCGGCACAGAATGCGCCGCCCTCGCCTGTCACCATCACCACATGAATATCTCGACGTGCAGCAATCAACGGTAAGGCGCGCGCGAAACCTGCATACACCTCCTCTGATAGGGCGTTGCGTCGGTCGGGCCGGTTGAACGACAAGATGGCAACAGGTCCCTCAACTCGCCCGATGAGGTCCGTTGTCCCAGTCAGTGATTCGGTCATTTTGGTCTCCGTCAACAGTGTTTCTCAACTACAGCCTCTCATGTATGTACGTGAAAAATGGAACTGAATGGTTGTGTACTCTCTACTCATGACCACCATTGAGAACCACAGCAGTAATCCTTTTCTTGAAGGAAACCTTGCACCGGTAACCGAGGAAATCACAGCCTTTGATCTAGAAGTCATTGGCACACTTCCCCCAGAACTAGATGGTCGATATCTGCGCAATGGACCAAACCCATTAGGTCCCGTTAATGCTGCGAAGTATCACTGGTTTACAGGTCATGGCATGGTGCATGGTGTGCGACTGCGCGACGGTAAAGCGGAGTGGTACCGAAATCGCTGGGTACGCAATGACTCTGTCGCAGACCTCCTCAATGAGCCGCGTCCACCCTCTGATTGGCCCGCAGACCATGGTCAGTTTGCTGCCAATACAAATGTCATTGGTCATGCAGGAAAAACATTTGCCATTGTGGAAGCTGGTGCACCACCCATTGAACTGTCCTACGAACTAGACACAGTGCGCATCTCCAATCTTGACGGTTCACTCCCTCACGCGTATTCGGCTCATCCGAAAAAAGATCCCGTCACAGGTGAACTTCATGTCATGACCTATTGGTGGGGCTGGGGTAACCAAGTGCAGTATCTCGTTGTGGGAACAGATGGTCGAGTGAAACGCGTCGTCGACATCCCCACCGCAGGTGGCCCGATGATTCACGACATTGCATTTACAGAGAAATACGTTCTGGTGTTTGATCTTCCCACCGTGTTCAACTTGGAAGCAGCAATGTCTGGGGCCAGTCTTCCCTACTACTGGGATAACAACTACGACGCACGCATCGGGTTGCTTCCTCGTGAGGGCAACGCCGAGGATGTGCAGTGGATCTCTATCGACCCCTGCTACATCTTTCATCCGATGAATGCATATGACGATGGCGACACTGTGGTGCTTGATGCTGCGCGTCATGCACGCATGTTTGACCGAGAACAACGTGGCCCCAGTGAAGGACCCCCCACTCTTGACAGATGGCGTCTTAACACCACCACTGGCAAGTCAACTCATCAACGCATTGATGATCGCCCACAAGAATTTCCACGCATCAATGAGAACCTCATCAGCCAGTCATATCGCTTCGGTTACACAGCCGGCATAGGTCATCATTTTGCCCAAGACACATTGATCAAGGTGGATCTACATAACAACACAACCCAAGCGCGCAATGACACATCTCGTTATGGCTATGGCGAACCTGTGTTCATTCCTCGTCAAGGTTCCACATCTGAAGATGACGGCTATGTCATGGCTCTTCGATTGGATACAGAGACACAGACTTCTGATCTCGCTGTATTCGATGCACAAGCCTTCACCGATGACCCCATAGCTGTTGTCTCGCTGCCTGCGCGAGTACCTAACGGGTTTCACGGCAACTGGATTCCCGATAGTCAATAAGTTTCGAAGAGGGCAACACCTCTCTCGCACACTGCACGGAACTAGATTGATAGGGATATGAGGAATACCCCGTGCTGATCTGGATGGACCTAGAGATGACGGGCCTTGATGTACAACGCCATGTCATTGTAGAAATTGCCACTCTGGTCACCGATGATGAACTCAATATCATCGCCGAAGGGCCAGATTTAGTGATTCATCAGCCCGATGATGCACTTGCAGAAATGGATGACTTTGTCACCAACATGCACACCACATCGGGCCTATTAGACCTCATTAAAACCTCGACCATCAGCGTTGAAGACGCCATGCGTCAGACACTTGAATTCATTCAGTTACATAGCCCAGAGCCAGGAAAAGTTCCTCTGTGTGGCAACTCCATTCGTACCGATCGCACCTTCTTGGACAAATACATGCCAGAGATTGAACACTGGCTGCACTATCGCTGCGTAGATGTATCTACGGTGAAAGAGCTAGTGAAACGTTGGAACCCAGGACTGGAACATGCACGTCCCAAGAGTGAGGGCATCACGCACCGCGCGATGGATGATATTCGTGACAGTGTGGCCGAGTTGAAGTTCTATCGCGATCGCGTATTCAAATCCGCTGAGGAAACGAAGAAAAAGTCAGCAACGCCAGAACAGAGCTAGCGCAAAACACCGCACCACATTGCGGCATGCACCGTGTCACTTACATGCAATTGAAGATCTAGTTCGTTGTTGCGTACAACCGTGTGTCGCACGGGTTGTTGACCTGGCTCTACTTGCACGACATGTTCCACAATGCCGCGCAATGGCGCACGCAAAGTGTGATGTTGTGCCAGATGCTCTTCCACAATTTCCCAATACGCCGCATTGTTCATGTGCCCTACAGCATCAAGATCGGAATAGCGCAACGGCCATGCGGCTTGTGTGGCGTCAGTATGTGCAAAATCTTTTTGACGCAATAACAAACGTGCACCCAAAGTGCGGCCTTGTGCAGATTCTTCAAGAATCTCCACCACATCATCGGGGATGCGACTTGGCTGTAACGATTGTTGATCTACATGTACCCACAGAGCAGCCGCGTCCACGAGTACTTCACCTGAAAGAGAGGTGATGCGTGTACGGCGTTCAGCCCAATGTGAACCAATGCCACCACACCATGTCGTCAGATTGATCTCTTCGAGATACTTCGGGAATCGATGAACATCAATCACTGTGCGGCGCACAACCCACCAATGAGGATCGCTCCAATTGGCATCTCGCGTGTCGTCATTAGAGACGTCTTGTAGATATCGCGCAATGGCATCAAGACGAAGCCGGCCATTGGGGGTGGCATCACCTAGTCGCACTCGTCTACGGGCAGAGAACTCACGGCCCGCCCCTGTGGGTGGGACCATCTCAAAGCTCTCACCAGTTGTGCGAAATGACATCACTGCACCCTATCTGTGAGACCAAAACCCTTGAAAATAAAGGGATTCATTAATTCAGTTGAATTCGGCCACAGAACATGGTTTCCTAGAGACTTCATGAGTTTGTATCAGACCTCCGCAACTACGCAGACCACGGCAACCGCCGTGTTCTTTGCGTATGCGTCCGCGTCTTTTACAACCGGGGCGGCCATGCATGCATTCACCATGTGGTCATCGCCGACAGTGAAGCATGCGAATAAGCGTTCCACCCGGCAGCCCAGTGAGGTTGTGAACTAACACCAGTTCATCACCATCTCGCCAAAGGCCGCCGGGTAATCCACCCGAGCGGCCTTTTTGTTTTATCCGCACCAACTACCCACAACACCTTCCACAGAAAGGAAGACAACATGTACACCTCCATCAACACCGAAATGGGCGGCACTTCATTTGTAGAGGAGCCCCTTGTGCTCTCTGCAAAGCGCTGCGCCGACGGCAATGGCACCTTGAGTTACCTGTTCTTTTCCGAGGAATGGGTAGACGTCCAACGGGCCAAGGCAATCTGCTCTCGATGCAGCGATCGTGCTGAATGCCTCCGTGGCGCACTGGAACGAGAAGAGCCCTGGGGCGTCTGGGGTGGCGAGGAGCTCGACATGGGCCGAATAGCCGTTGTACGACGCCCCCGTGGCCGCCCGCCTGTCCATGGGCGACCCGTCACACTGATTCCTGAGGTTCCGATACCCGCGCACCTCGTAGCCTGAGTACATGACGTGGAACCGAAAAAAGGTCGTTGTAGCGGTTCCACTCTTCGTACTACTAGTCAGCGTTGTCGGGGGCTTGATCTTGAGTCAATCCTCCGACGACGTTGACGTCAATCTGACCAATCCCGGGGTCGTCCAGACCCCGGGCATTGGCACCAATGCACCCTCCTCGGGCAAATCATTTCCATTCACTGAAGTGGTCAACATTGCCAGTGGAGACACCACCACTCCTGCCACCAACGGCACTCCCATGGTGATCAACTTTTGGTTCTCCACATGTGAGCCGTGCAAACGAGAGATGCCTGCTCTCACGCAGGCATCACAGAAGTATGCCGGTGCAGTGAACTTTGTGGGATTTAATCCCAATGACACACGCACTTCTGCCACAGCATTTCTTGAGAAATACAACGTGGACTTCCCTAACTATCTCGATGATGGCGACCAACTCGCTGCCGCAGGTGTGGTCAATATGCCCACCACCATGTTTGTCAATGCTGAAGGCAAGATTGTCTCTACTCATGCTGGAGAGATCACCTTGGAAGACATTGAGAAAAAGATTGCCCAGTATTTTGGAATTGCCTCATGATTGCAATTGAAGGCAACTTTGCATACAGCTTCATCTTGGGCGTGATGGCTGCAATCAACCCATGTGGTTTCGTCTTGTTACCTACCTACTTGGTGTATTACCTCGGCACCGAGATCCAAAGAGGCGAGGAATCACGCTCTGCCACATTGCGACGCAGTCTCGCTGTGGGCAGTGCCGTCTCAGCTGGATTCGTAGGACTCTTTCTGGTGGTGGGAATCATTTCGCGAGCATTCACTAACGCAATTGTTACTCACTCCAAATATGCATCGCTTGTCATTGGTGTACTGCTTGTTGCCATGGGCATCGCCATGTTTCTGGGATGGAAGCCACCCATTGCGCGACCCGATGTATCTGTGCAGCGTCAACGCACAGTATGGAACATGTTTCTCTTCGGCATTGTCTATGCCATTGCCTCCATTGGATGCACGATTGGCTTTTTAACTTCTGTCATTTTGGGATCGGTCAATCGTCAGGGTTATGTGTCGGGCGTACTCAGCATCACCTTGTACGGACTGGGCATGGGCCTCTTGGTCACCTCGCTGACAGTTGCACTTGCATTTGCACGTGTGGGTTTTCTCACCACATTGAAGAAAAGTTTGCGATGGTTTGACAAAGTCTCCGCAGGGTTTGTCACCCTTACTGGGTTGTATCTCACGTGGTACTGGTTTAGTTCCATTACTAATCGTGGAGCAGGAAACCTTATTACTCGTGTGGATAGCGTGCAAACTGACGTTGCCCAGTTCCTTGGAGATATTGGCGCTGTCACACTTGCAGTGCTCTTTAGCGTGGTGATTGCCATTGCAGTCTTCGTGATCCGCCGCCCCCAACGAGTGAGATAAATCAGCGTGGAACTGTCCGAATTACTCACACGCCCCGACGTCACCGAAGAGTGTGTTCTTCGTTCCACCTTTGGTTTCATGGCCTTTCATGGCGGCTCGTTAGAGGAAATGACCGATGTGATTGCCTCACGAGCAGCAGAACGTAGTGGCACCTCGTATTACGGAATCCAATTACCGGACAATCTTGAATGGCATATTCCCTCACACAAAGTCACCGCTGATCAATCACCTCTACTGGAGGCTTTTCTCACTCACGTGGACATAGTCATCACAGTGCATGGTTTTGGCCGCCAAGGATTCTTCACTTCGCTGTTACTAGGCGGAAGAAATCGCCGACTTGCCGAACATCTCGGTGGAATTTTGCGCACTCATCTTCCTGCCTATCGCATCATCGATGAACTTGATGACATTCCACAAAACCTGCGTGGCATCCATCAAGACAATCCTGTCAATGTGGTGACACATGCTGGTGTGCAACTAGAACTTCCCCCGCGTGTGCGTGGCTCTAGCCCGCTGTGGTGGGATTGGGAAGGCCCAGGTCTTACTCCGCACACCGAATCACTCATCGAAGCACTTGCTGTTGCTGCTTCTACGTGGCAGCAGGCAGAGAATTAACTACGGAGCAAGTCGTACCGCACGCCACACATTGCCATGGCGTGAATAACGAAAACGGTCATGTAAACGACTGGGACGACCTTGCCAGAACTCAATGGAGTCGATGGACAGCACATATCCACCCCAAAAATCTGGGCGGGGAACATCGCGACCTTCAAACTTCTCTTCTATCTCGGCAACACGTTCATCAATCTCTAACCGAGTACCAATCACTTCAGATTGTGGCGATGCCCAAGCACCAATTTGAGAAGACCGTGGACGTGATGCGAAATACGCATCGCTCACTTCGTCGGAAGCCACAGTGATGCTTCCTTGTACACGTACAGAACGATGCAACTGCAACCATGCAAATGTTGCACTTGCACGTTGATCGCGTGCAATCTGTTGACCCTTGGCGCTCTGACGGTTCGAATAGAACGTAATGCCTGCATCTGAGATATCACGGGCAAGTACCACTCGCCCATCGGGGTGACCCTCTTCATTCAGAGTTGATAACACCATGGCATTGGGTTCGGCTGCCCCTGCTGCTTCGGCTTGGTCATGCCAACGAACTAACAGATCGACAGGATTAGGCAGTAAATCATCCAGATCAAGACCATCTGTTTCGTACTGCAGTCGACGATCTGAGATTCCCATTGCGATTTACTTTGGTGAAATTGTCGTGGCGCCACGCATGTATGGCCACAACACTTCGGGAAGCGCAACAGAACCATCTGGTTGACGGAAGTTCTCACAAATAGCGGCCCACACACGAGGTACTGCCAGTGCAGAGCCATTCAATGTGTGTGCAATCTCTGTGCCTTTTTGCCCAGTGCGCTTGAAACGAATATCGGCACGCCTTGCCTGATAATCGCTAAACCAACTCACGCTGCTCACTTCTAACCAGCTATCGCAACCTGGTGCATACACCTCAAGGTCATAGCTGCGGTGATGGCTTCCGCCCATGTCTCCTGTGCAGATTTCAATGATGCGATACGGCAAACCCAATCCTGCAATCAATGCTTCAGCACGGTCTCGCAATTCAATAAGAAGTGCTTCGGCATGTTCGGGCATAGCGAGCGCAAGAATTTCTACTTTGTCAAACTCGTGTGCGCGCAACATGCCACGTGTATCGCGCCCCGCAGATCCGGCTTCGCGGCGGTAACAACTGCTGTAGGCCATAAATCGTGCAGGCAGTTCAGTGTCTTCTAGAACTTCTCCGGCATACAACGACGTCAATGGCACTTCAGCTGTGGGAATTGCCCACAGATCATCGCGTTCAATGGCGTATGCATCATCGGCGAACTTGGGCAATTGTCCTGTCGCTGTCAGCGTTGCAGTGGTGACAAGAGATGGTGGACGAATCTCTTCGAAGGCATCTGCATTGCGATCGAGTGCGTACTGACACAAGGCGCGCGACAAGGTGGCGCCCAGTCCGCGTTGCATGGTGAACATAGAGCCTGAGATTTTTGTGGCGCGTTCGTTATCCAGAATGCCTAATGCAACAGCAGTCTCCCAATGAGGAACTCTTTGATGCTCGGCAAATGCGGCGGGCATATTGATGGGGCCCTTTAACACGGGATTATCTGCATCGCTTGAGCCATTGGGTGCATCGGGATGTGGCACATTAGGAATGCGCAGCATCACCTGGCGCAGTTTTTCTTCCAGGCTTTCTGCCTCATCTTGCAGAATCTTTTCTCGGTCGCCAATGGCGCGACTGCGCCCCATCATCTCTTCGGCTTCGGCCATTTGTTGATTGCGGCGAAGTTGGCCCACCTGCTTGGAGATGTCGTTCACCTCGGCCCGCAGGGCGTCGCGCTCAGAAGTAATTTCCCGCAATCGGGTATCGAGGGCTACTGCATCGTCGAGTTGGCCCAAAACATCGGGCTTGCCTCGGCGGCTTAGGGCGGCCCGAACACCTTCGAGGTCGGTACGCAACAATCGGACATCAATCACGCCCACGAGGCTACCTGCCCATGTTGAGTGGCTACGAGGAGTTTGTTCGTAAGGTAGAGGTATGGCTGTTGTCGTGGAGAATCTCACTGTGCGCTACGGCGACATCACTGCCGTGCGGGATGTCTCATTTGTTGCCCCTACAGCGGGCGTCACCGTCATTCTCGGGCCAAATGGCGCAGGCAAGACCAGCACCATTGAAGTCTGCGAAGGCTTTCGCACACCCACATTGGGTTCGGTCTCTGTGCTTGGGCTTGATCCTGGCCGTGAGCATCGAGCGCTTACCCATCGCATGGGTGTGATGCTCCAAGGGGGCGGTGTCTATCCCAGTGCGCGTGTCAAAGATGTGGTGTCACATTTCTGCGCTCTGTATGGCAAGAAAGTCAACGCCACAGATCTCATTGAAAAAGTAGGTCTTACCGCGCGCGCCACAAGCACATGGCGTCGGCTCTCTGGTGGAGAACAACAGCGACTGTCGCTTGCACTCGCGCTTGCCGCTCAGCCAGAAATTCTTTTTCTCGATGAACCCACATCGGGCGTGGACATAGATGGCCGCGACACGATCCGCAGCATTATTCACGATGCAGCACACAATGGCACCACAGTTGTTGTGGCCTCACATGACATGGCCGAGGCACAAAAAGTTGCCACACATGTTGTGCTCTTTCAACACGGCACCGTCATCGCCAATGCGACACTGGCCGAAATCACACAATCTCGTAAGCGGCTTCGCTTCACCTCCACCGATACTTTGGATACCTTGGCGTTGTCACAATCCATTGGAAGTTTGGTGAGTCATCAAGGCGAGGGTGTCTATGAAGTTACGGCAGAGTCATCGGCACGACTTGTGGGTCGCATCACTCAATGGCTGACTGAACAGCAACTTCCCTTGCGGGGAATCGACCTCGGCGAAGAATCTCTTGAAGATGCTTATCGGCGACTCACAGGAGGCACACAATGACACGTGTTCTTGTGCAGTTACGTGCTGAGTTATTGCTGCTTGCACGTAATGGAGAACAGCTTCTCCTTACCTTGGTCATTCCCGTTGTGTTGTTGGCGTTTTTTGGTGCTGTCGACATCTTGCCCACCGGCGATGTGGAGTCCATTGACTTTCTCGTACCTGGCATCATCGCTGTAGCAATCATGTCAACGTCCATGGTGAGTCTGGGAATTGCGACCGGTTTCGAACGCTCGTATCAAGTTCTGAAACGACTTGGTGCAACGCCGCTGACACGAGGTGAGTTAGTCGTCGCCAAAATACTCACTGTCTTTGTAGTGGAAGTAGTACAAATTGCGGTCTTGTTACCTATTGGATATGCACAAGGTTGGCGACCCAACGGATCCACTGTCGCGTTAGCAATAGTTGCGGTGTTGTTGGGTACTGCAGCGTTCGCTGGTCTGGGCCTCATTCTGGCGGGATCATTACGCGCAGAAATCAATCTCGCGGCACAAAATGGCCTCTATCTCGTGCTGTTATTACTGGGCGGAATGATTATCTCGCAAGACTCTCTACCTGGTCCCATGGCTGATGTGTCCGCTGCGCTTCCCTCTTCTGCGCTGGCAGATTTTCTTCGTTCGTCACTCAACGGCGACGGTCCACTTCTGCCACCTGCTGTTGTTCTTGCCATTTGGGCAGTACTTACGCCGCTTATTGCTGCGCGACGCTTTCGCTGGTCGTAGCTAGTCGTTTAATTGCAGTGACATCACTGTCACGTTGTGATCAGACAATCGAGTGATCCGCAGACTCTTCCAGCCCATTTTTTCGTACCATGGCGCGCCATGTTCGGTGTAGAGATACACCGTAGAAAAGCCCAGTGTGCGTGCACGGTCTGTCAATGAATCAATCAGTGCTTCGCCAATTCCTTGTCGACGAGCCCACTCCACAACAAGCACCGCAGCAATCCATGGCCCAGGCTCTATCGCGTCGGGCAATTCATCATCTGCAATCAGTGAGGCAGTGCCGACAAAATCACCA
>JBIKSB010000198.1:0-2873 GCA_044348855.1 Ilumatobacteraceae bacterium
TTGGGCTGTAGAGACAATAAAGCAGTTAGGGAATTGGCGAGTGAAGAATCCGTGAAAAGTCTCCACACCATCGGCCCACTTCTCTGAAAGCGTCAAGCCATCAGTTCCATACACCTGATACCCCGCGCGACGTGAATAATCAGTTCCTACTTCAAACCCAGTTGCAAAAATCAAACAGTCAAGTTCGTATTCCACACCATTTGCCACTACGCCACGTGGCGTAATGCGTTCCACACCGCGCCCCTCTGTATCTACAAGTGTCACATTGTCACGGTTAAACGTCGGCAAGTAATCATCATGGAAACACGGGCGCTTACAGAACTGTCGATACCACGGCTTCAATGACTCTGCTGTTTGTGGATCACGCACAATTTCATCGACCCGCGAACGCACTTGGTTCATTTTCTCAAAATCAGCAAGTTCGACAATCTGGCCAATCTCGGTCGGATTAGCACCGAGGCCACCTTCTTTGCGCGCACGCAACATCAGATTCGCAATGATTTCAGTCCAGCCATCATCGACAAGATCTTCGGTATCGAACACGCCCGATGTGAGATTCGTAAAGTTCTCATTGCGACGCCGCTGCCAACCTGGCTCAAGTGTTTCCACCCAGCCGGGGTCTGTCGGTCGATTATTGCGAACATCAATTGATGACGGTGTTCGTTGAAAGACAAAGAGATGCTCTGCACCCGCACCAAGGTGTGGAACGCACTGCACTGCCGTTGCACCAGTGCCAATGATGCCGACGCGTTTATCGCCAAGTCGATCGAGATTTCCTTCGCTCGTTCCACCGGTGTAGTCGTAATCCCATCGACTGGTATGGAATGAATGGCCTTCAAAAGAATCAATTCCTTCGATACCTGGAAGCTTGGGCTTGTGCAACGGACCATTTGCCATTGAGATAAACCGAGCACGAATTTCGTCTCCACGGTTCGTGCGTACAACCCAACGTCGAAGGTCCTCGTGCCATCGCACCTCAGTGACCTCAGTTTGCAACACCGCACGCCGGTAGAGATCAAAGTGTTCCGCAATACGTCGGCAATGCGCCAAAATTTCTGGCGCTGGCGTGTACTTAGAAGCCGGCATGAAACCTGTTTCTTCTAACAGTGGCAAATAGATATAGGACTCCACATCACATGCAGCGCCGGGATACCTATTCCAGTACCAAGTCCCACCAAAGTCGCCACCTTTTTCAATAATGAGGAAATCTTCAACACCTTTTTCATGCAAACGTGCACCAATAAGAAGACCGCCGAATCCGCCGCCCACCACAACCATGTCCACATCACGAACAATGGGATCACGCGTTATCTCAGCCACATACGGATCATCGAGATACCGCGAAAAATCTCCTGCGATCTCCACATATTGCTCATTGCCATCTGTGCGCACACGCTTGTCGCGCTCGAGGCGATACTTCTCGCGTAATTTCTCTGCATCAATGTGGGCTGAAACGAGCAGCTCGTCGTGTGAAGCGTCCATGTATTCCCCCTCTACAGTGCTGCTTTCGTACGGTATCACCGCCTATTTCACACATTCCTAGCGGACCGAAATCTCTACGTCGCACTCCCGTCACGACAAGTTCACTTCAATACGCCAAGATAAGAGACATGCGGATACTTGTAACCAACGACGACGGAATCGATTCAGTAGGTCTTCACGTGCTGGCCCGTGCCATGCGACCTTTTGGTGAAGTTGTAGTGGCCGCACCCGACCAGGAGTATTCCGGTGCAGGAGCCGCCATTGGTGCACTACACCTCATCCAACCAGAAGTACATAAACGACAGATAGAAGGCATCGACACTGCGTGGGCAGTCTCTGGCCCGCCAGCTTTGTGCGTGTTCTTTGCACGTCTTGGCCTCTACGGAGATCCTTTTGATCTTGTGGTATCCGGAATTAACCCTGGCGCAAATGTGGGACGTGCTGTCTACCACTCGGGAACAGTAGGGGCAGCAATCACTGCGCGTAACGGTGGCATAAGTGGAATCGCAGTGAGTCAAGCAGTCATTGGTTTTGGCGTAGAGGGCCAAGGCTGGGACGACGCAGTGAAGGGCCAGAAGTGGCATACCGCTGCAGCCGTTGCAGCAAAAGTTGTTGATGGCTTTCTAGCGAATAGACCAGCCGAACCCATTGTGTTGAATGTGAATGTTCCCAACCTTGAGATCGAAGACATCAAAGGTTGGCGTCGCACATCGGTGGGCCACGTTGTTCCACAAGCAATGGCGCGGGCAGAAATGGAAGCTAAAGAAGGCTACGAAGATTCCTATTACGTGCGCATGACTTATGGCGGTACAACACAAATGGCCGCCCATACTGATGGCGGAGCGGTAGAGAACGGTGAAGTTTCCGTGACATACCTCAGTCGCTTCGACGATGTTGCACACCATGGCACCGATGAAATCCATAACGCATTGACGGACATCGTGGGCTCACAAAATATGCTCCACTCATAAATCAAGAACTTCATCACTACTAGCGTGAGGAGTGCATGACTAATTGGCGCACTCTTACTCAACGGGCATCACTTGCTTCGCATCAACTCATTGGATGGATTTTCTGGGATCCCACTGCCAAGGAAAATCTTGCCGCACTTGGAGTTCCCGATGGACTGGGTCACTACATCACTAATCGTGCGGCACCACTTGCGCCTGCTGGAAGCGAAGCGGTCTTTGCTGCGTTTTACACAATCAAGCGCGAATTCATTCAGTTTTCTCTACAACATGCACAACCACATATTTCGAACTGGACTGACGTCACCAATGCGCGCGATGCAGCTGTGCTTTCAGGTCTAGAACGCCTCGCCCCAGAAGTTGTTGCTCCACTTGGCCAACTTGCAGACGACCTATGGAGAACGGTTGATACATTACCCGCTT
>JBIKSB010000199.1:0-2868 GCA_044348855.1 Ilumatobacteraceae bacterium
CCCTGATCGCATTGCAGTTGGCGGTGACAGTGCAGGTGGAAACCTGGCAGCAATTGTTGCTCAACAGCGCCCCGTGCCCTTGGTGTTTCAGTTATTGATCTACCCAGCAACCGATATGACTCAGTCGCATGCCTCACATGTGGAAAATGCTGCGGGCCCGGTGTTAACCGCCGAAGGAATGGAATGGTTTATTGGCCACTACATGCCAAGCGATGCAGATAAGACTGATCCACTCGCCTCTCCACACTTTGCGCCCGATGCAATGTTGCGCGGTACACCACCTGCGCTCATCATCACCGCAGAACATGATCCATTACGCGATGAAGGCGAAGCCTACGGACGTCGCTTAATCGCCAATGGAGTCACCACAAGCATCGTGCGCTACAACGGCATGTTCCACGGGTTCTTCAATATGCAGGCACTGCTTGATGACGCTGATACCGCCCACACCATGGCGGCAACTCTCACAGCCAAAGCTCTCAGCGCTTAATTGTTTTCTTGCGTCGCATAGCGACGTGCACGGTCAAACACATCATCAATCATTGGTTCGGTGAGTTTTCCCGTGAACGTGTTCTGTTGGCTGGGGTGAAATGAACACACAATGTGAACGCCATTGTCCGTAGTTGTCTCTACACCGTGTCCAAACTTCGGCCGCGGTGCCACGGCAAATTCTTTACACACTGCGTCATAGGCGAACTTGCCCAAACATACAATCACGCGCACATGCGATAACAACGCGCGCTCTCGCACGAAGTACTGCAGACACATATCGCGCTCATCGTTGGTGGGTTTGTTCTCAGGTGGTGCACAACGCACAATCGATGACACCCATGCACCGCGTAGTTCTAGTCCGTCATCGCTACCTGTGCTGTGTGCTTGTGTGGCAAAGCCGGCTTTGTGCATCGCGCGATACAACCAATCACCACTGCGATCACCGGTGAACATACGCCCCGTGCGATTTGCACCATGGGCTGCGGGGGCTAATCCCACCACCCACAGTCGTGCATCTTGGTCACCAAAGCCAGGCACGCCACGGCCCCAGTATGTGTCGTCGCGAAATGATGCACGTTTTTCCACAGCAACTTGTTCGCGCCATTGCACTAAACGTGGACACAAATGACACTGTGAAATGTCCTGCCCTACTGCCTTCAACGAATCCACTCCATCAACAGTAGGTTGGAGTCACCATGGCCACAACAAAAACGAAAACTGCTCCACCTTCGGCCACTGTGGTGCTCCTTGTGCGCCATGGCCAAACCCCCACCACCGGCAAACTTCTCCCAGGCCGTGCACCAGGGTTGCATCTGGCAGAGTCTGGCACCGCACAAGCACATCGCGTTGCCGAGCGCATTGCAGAGCTTCCCAAGATTGACGCCATTTATGCCTCGCCATTAGAGCGTGCGCGCGAGACCGCCGCACCCATTGCCAAGGCACTGAAACAACGCGTCAAAATCGACAAGGGTTTGCTCGAGTGCGATTTCGGCGACTGGACAGGAGCCGAATTATCCAAACTGATGAAGAAGCCCGAATGGTCCACCGTGCAACGCGCGCCCAGCACCTTTCGTTTTCCCAATGGTGAATCTTTCACCGAGATGCAAACACGCATGGTGACCACTTTGGATCGATTGCGCACCGCACATCCTGGCGGAACAATTGTCTGTGTCTCCCATGCAGATCCCATTAAGGCTGCTGTGGCACACGCCATGGGCACCCACCTAGATCTCTTTCAGCGCATAGTCATTGGTACCTGTTCAGTCAGCGCCATTGCATACTCCCACCATGGGCCCATAGTTCTTACAGTCAATTCCACCGGCGGCTCATTGGCCGAACTGCGACCTTCATGATTTCGCTGGCACACTGGTAACACAATGGGTATGTACTACGACTTCGAAAACGCCGATGCTTTTGCCACAGGCGCAATCGGTCAGCCCGGTGCCCGCACGTTTTATCTTCAAGTGCGCGCAGAAGGTCGAGTGATCTCCATTAAGTGCGAGAAACAGCAAGTTGCAGCATTGGCCGAATACTTGCGCACCATGCTCGAAGACATGCCCGACACAGGCACAGAAGTAGACCCCGTGAGTTCTTCGCTCGTGAACCCGGTGGAACAAGATTTCGTCTTGGGTTCGGTTGGTCTTGGTGTTGATCGCCCCAACATGCGCATGGTCATTCAATTAGAAGAGATGATTCTTGTAGACGAAGATGACGACGACATTTTCGATCTCTTAGATGACGACGAAGAAGATATCGACACCACTGTGGTGCGAGTCTTGGTTACCCCCACACAGGCTCGTGCGTTCTGTGACACTGCAGATCTTTTTATTTCTGCAGGCCGTGCAAACTGCAAATGGTGTGGCACTGCAATTGACCCCTCGGGCCATGCATGCCCGAAATTCAATTGACATGCGCAAATGCCTCGAGCTAGTTGAACAGCTCTCGCGCGATGAGATCATCATTGAAGGGCGCATGCCGAACTCATCAAATCTCACTTTTCGGGTGTGGGTGGGCGAAGAAGGCAGCGACATCAAGGGCATCTATAAGCCGTTGAGCGGCGAGCGTCCGTTGTGGGATTTCCCGCCAGGGCTTTACAAACGCGAAATTGCTGCGTATCGACTTAGCGAAGCAATGGGCTATCACATTGTTCCTCCCACGGTATTGCGAGAAGGCCCGTTGGGGGAAGGCTCGTTGCAGTTGTTCATCACCCATGACCCCGCCCAGCACTACTTCACCATGCTGGATACTCGCGAGGAACTCCACGATCAGTTGCGCACCATGGCGGTGTTTGATGTTGTTGCCAACAACACAGACCGTAAAGGCGGGCATGTGCTGGTCGATGATGACAACAACATTTGGGGAATTGATCATGGCGTG
>JBIKSB010000021.1:0-10628 GCA_044348855.1 Ilumatobacteraceae bacterium
TGGTGCTGTGCGATTGCGCGCCGACGGGGCTACTTGTGTGTTTGATGACTTTGTGTGGGGTACACAAAGTGGTGCGGTAGATGATGTGGTGTTGCAACGCAACGATGGTGTGCCGGCCTACAACGTTGCAGTGGTGGTAGATGATGCTGCACAAGGAATCACAGAGGTTGTGCGTGGCGATGACTTGTTATCAATTACCCCTACCCAGGTGTATCTACAACAAATCTTAGGTGTTGCAACGCCTCGATATGGGCACGTGCCGTTGGTGGTGGGCCCAGATGGTGAGCGATTAGCTAAACGCCATGGAGCAGTGACGTTGGGTGATCTTGCGGGCGTGGGTGTAAGTGCTGACGAAGTGCGAGAGACGCTGTGGGCAAGTGCAGGTCAACATGGTGATGTTGTTGATTGGGATGCAGTGCCACGTGAGCCGTGGATGTCTCCGTGGAGTGCCGCGTAACGGTGTAGTTGTGCCGGAAAAAGAAAAGGACGACACCAAAGTGCCGCCCAATTCCACCTGAAGGTGTTCGTAACTCTTTTGAGTCACGTCAGTTTCGTCATCGAGAAGTGTATACACAACAGAGCCGGCGGGAATTCCCACCGGCTCTGACTACTTGATGTGTTCCAACGTCGTCACTATTGGTAAGAACTGCGCTATGTACGAGTTCATCTTTTGTTTTCGGGGGAGCCCCAAGCCGGAATCGAACCGGCACCTCTGAAGTGACGAACTCAGAATGCTGCCGTTACACCATCAGGGCACCGTCGAGGATGTGTGAGTGGCGCAGCCATGCCGGGAAAAGAAAAAGACGACACCGCAGTGCCGTCTTTTCCTCTTCAGAGGTGTGTTACAGGTTTCCCTGCCTGGACTTGTCAGTAGTAAGTGTACGAGAAAAGAAAAGGGCGACACCGAAGTGCCGTCCTTTCCTCTTCAGAGGTGTATTACAGGTTTCCCTGCCTGAGCTCGTCAGTAGTAAGTGTACGAGAAACCAATGCAGGTAGTCACGAAGAAGCCACAAGTAGACACCTATTAGTGACACCATAGATACATGGGAAATCTTGAAGCCATATTGGGTTACGTTGGCGCGCGCCGCGAAGGTGATGCTGAGATGGTGGCACCAGAGATTGTGCAGATGCCTTTTTGGACACCAGAGTTTTGTGACACTGTGATTCGGGCCGCCGAGGCAGCCGGTGGATTTGGCCATCACAATGACGATCCGGTGCCGGGATATGAAGTATCGCTTGCCGCAATTTCACCTCGATTGTTTGAGGCAGTGGAAAACGATATTGGAGCACGCATGTGGCCAGCTATTCGACAGTGGTGGCCGTATGTGGATTACCACGGTCTACGTGATGTCTTTGTGATTCGTTATGCAATGGGCGAACAAGAAGAGTTGCGCATGCACCACGACATTGCACAAGTGAGCGCCAGCATCAAACTGAATGATGATTACGAGGGCGCAGAGTTGGTCTTCCCACGACAGGAGTTCTCTAACGCTGCAGTGCCAGTGGGCGACTTGGTTGTGTGGCCAAGTTTGGTGACTCACCCTCATGAAAGCCAGCCATTGCGCAGCGGAGTGAAGTACTCATTGACGGTGTGGTGTGAGTTACCGATGCCTATCGACGGCGCACGGATGTACTAGGCCCACAGTGTGAAAAGAAAAGGGCGACACCGTAGTGCCGCCCTGATCTTTTTCAGCGGTGTAACGCAGGTTTCCCTGCCTGAACTCGTCGTTGGTAAGTGTATACACAACAGAGCCGGCGGGAATTCCCACCGGCTCTGACTACTTGATGTGTTCCAACGTCGTCACTGTTGGTGAGAACGAAGCGCACGAGCACCTGTTCATCTTTTGTTTTGATGGATCCCCAAGCCGGAATAGAACCGGCACCTCTGAATTGACGAAATCAGTGTGCTGCCGTTACACCATCAGGGCACCGTCGAGGATGTGTGAATGGCACGGTGATGCCGGGAAAAGAAAAGGGCGACACCTAAGTGCCGCCCTATTCTCATTCAGAGGTATTGCTACAGGTTTCCCTGCCTGATTTCGTCATTGGTAAGTGTACGAGAAAAAGAAAAGGACGACACCGAAGTGCCGCCCTATTCTCATTCAGAGGTATTGCTACAGGTTTCCCTGCCTGAACTCGTCGCTGGTAAGTGTACGAGAAACTAGGTGCGCTTGCGGACGCGAATTGCTTTTTCCGCAGCGTTGCGACACTGACCAGTTGCAAGATCGAACTTCCACCCGTGCAACGTGCATACCAAGTTGTTGCCGTGAATTTCACCAAACACCGATAGGTCTGCATTGCGATGCGGACAACGTCGTTGCACGATGTAGTCACCAATTTCAATGTCTGATTCATCGGTGGGCGCACCACTGAGTTTTTGTTTGGCTTCAGCTTCGGTGCGATTCATGCGCTCCACCGAAAGTGACTTCAGGAAGTTATAGAGGTATTCGTTATATGAACCTTCTCGCCACGCAGTGAATCGGCACGACAAGAACAATGAATTGCTCCAGTCCACAGCCCGAGTGGTGACCACATGTTCCACAAGATCACGTGCGATATCGAAGCGGAATGCATAGGGCTGACCGGCATGTTGTTCCACAGTGCCATCAAAGAAGTTCACAAAGATGCCCAAATCGCCCGCGTTGATGAGGCAATTGCCTGCGATGCCTTGACGCACACTGGGTGCCATAGCCATCAATGGTTCCCACCACAGTTTCAGTACGGCAATGATGTCGGTCTCAGGTGATGCCCAACTTGCACGCGTGTGTTGTAGCCAGGGAGCCCAATCGGCTTGGTAGGTGCGCAAGTAGTTTTCTTTGTCGGTGAAGATCTTTGTGATCTCATCTCCTGACATGGGTTGTTCCACGGTGACACCACCACCCAGCACGGTGAACGTGGTGCCTGGAATAGTTGTAGCGGCATTGAGTCGACCTTCATCTGAGAGACGACGTTGAAATGCAGTTTGATCGGGAAAGATGCTTGTCTCTGTGCCGTCGATGACATTGAGGTGAAACAACTCGTCATCTAAAAAACATGGCGGCCCAGCAGAAGGCACCACGGTGGTGGCATTTAGTGCTTCTACATAACGCAATGCTCGAGTGAATTGGCTCTCCACTTTGTCGCGCGCCAGTTGAGCTTTTTCTGCGGCGTCCATCTCGTACACCATGGGATACCAAATAGCGCCAGAGAACTGCAACCAATGCAGATCCACATGTCCATACTTGGCAAGTTCATCAAGATCTTGTGTGCGACAATCATTTTGATTGACTAATCGCGCATCGCCGTCTGAGATAACAATGGCGCTGTCTCCACCAGGGCCATCTGTAATAGATGACTCAATATGGATGGAGATTTTCACACCAGGTGCAATTTCACGTTCAGTGGCGTTGATAGTGCGTTCAAACTTTTTGAAGCCCAACTTGTTGAATTCGCGTTCCATTTCACGCGTAGGAAAATCGGGTAACAACACCGTGGTGTTTTTGTTCATGCGTTCTGCCAAAAACGCAGCATCGAAATGATCTCCATGAAGATGTGAGATGTAGAGAAAATCAGGATTGCAGATGTCGTGCATTAACTCATCGGACAATTGGTCATTGCGTGGAAAGACAAACCACGAACCAAAGAATGCAGGCACAAACCATGGATCACACACAATGGTGACGCCACGCGTGCGGACAAGAATGCCCGCATGCCCGATGGAAGTTGCTTGCATTCTTATTGCCGAGGTGGATCCACCGACTGCACGCCGCCAGACGCAACATGCTCGGTCCAGGCTGTTCCATTCCAGTAGCGCAATTCGTAACGCTTCGATGGATCTGGATACCAGTTGGCAGGAACACTTGGTGCACCTACTGATGCTGTGGCCGATGGTGCGCTTGCAGCAGGCGCCGATTGTGGCGCAATGTCACCCATGGGGCCAGCAACTGTCTGGATGTCTTCTGGCTTCATGCCTGGGTGAGGTGCAACACCCACGCTGCCGGAGTGGCGAATAAATGCATGGAACCATGCGGCACCGTCATAAGTGATTTGCACAACTTCCCAACCCTCGCGAGAGCGACGGGTGAGTTCGGCGGCTAACTCATGTGGATTGCGAACAGATTCAGAGACAACGTCGTAGGTGAACATGGGCAAAGCCTAGTGGGCTTCACCGTCATGCTCACCTGCAGGATCTTCGGTGCGCACCAAACGGTCCACATCAATACCTTGCGTTGTGCCGTCATAGACCAAGGTCCCATCACGCAGGGCCACCACACGCGAGACCGTGTGGACAAACGACAACTCATGTGTGGCCACAATCACGGTGGCTCCGTTCTCACTGGCGCCAGCAAGGAGCTCTAGAAGTGCCTCTTTGCCCGAGGCATCAAGTCCCACAAAAGGCTCGTCCACACACAACACTTCAAAGGGTCGAATAAAGCCCAAAGCGATTGCGGATTTTTGTTTCAGTCCGCGAGAGAAACGATTGGGCATATCATCGGCGCGTTCATACAAACCTAAGTGGCCCAACAGATCTGCTGCGGTTTGTTCCCATTCATCTACACCGTGCAAACGCGCGATGTATTCCAAGTGCTCCCACAATGAAAGATCGTCATAGAACGTGGGATTGTCGGCGATGAAACTCAACGCTGCACGTGCATGCAATGAACCAGCTGTGTGGCCACACAAGGTGACACTTCCTTGGCTGGGCTCCAACAATCCGGCTGCGATACGCATGAGAGTTGTCTTGCCAGAGCCGTTGTGGCCAATGAGTGCAACACGCTCGCCATTGTCCACGGTGAGTGACAACGGATTCAATGCAGGTGCATCGCCGTAGTTCTTTGCAATGTCATCAACGTGGACGGCCACGACCTGTGTGGGTTCTGGTTTGTTGCGGCGTTCACGACTCATGTGATGTTCCTTGTGATGAAGTACTAGGTGATGCAGCAGGTTTCTTCTTTGCTGCTTGTGCTTGTTGGGAGGCATCGCGATACCAACTGCGTATGGCATCGCGTTGACGAATCCAACCACCGACCAATGTGACCATAAGTGCAACTGCACCAATGGCACGCAATGCGTTGGCGAGTTCATTTCCGTTAGCCACACTTTCGCGCACAGCTAACAACGGCAAACATGCAACAACAGTGATTGCTGGTGGCAATGCACCTCGCAGCACCGTGCCCATGCCACTCATTTCTGGTGGTAACGCAAGACCTGCAGTTGCGGACCCGGCTGGGTCGGGAGCACCCGATACTGAATTCAATGCAGCGCCGGCAACTGCACCAGCAGCTGCCGACAAGCCCAGTAACAATCCATAACTCACGGTGGATATTTCTGGGCGTGCAATTGTTGCCGCAAGAACTCCGATGATCACATATGGCACGGATGTAATGGCAGGCACGATGAGATGTTTGGTGAGTAACAACCCACGTTCGCGCGGGAAAGAATCTGTGCGATCAGGCTGATCAATCTCTTGCGATAACGGCTCGACCACATCGAGGCCCACAATGAACAACAACAATCCGGCACCCACGAGTGCGGGCGTTGTGCCATTCCAGGCCACCACACAGAGATAGCCAGCTGCAGCACTAAGTGAGGCCATGCGCACAATACGGCGTAATGGAAAACGGAGGAACGAACGTAGGCCACGGAGAACAACAACATCGCCGCGCATTGTGCGAGGGAGGCGAAGCCATGGTTGTGCACGCATGTGTTCTTGGCTGAGTTGACGACGTAACAACACCACGGTGCGTAGATCTTGCAAGGTGACAGCGAATTTCATCTGTGAAACCAACGCACTACGCCGTGCAAGTGCTTCGAGAGACAGCGACCCAACGCGAGCAATGGCGACAATGGTGAGAACACATACAACTGCCACACCAATGAGATCCCAGTAGTGCACGCGCAGCCACCACATAGAGATACTGCCCACAAAATCCAATGGGCCAGGCAGGTTTACAGTTGTAAACAGCACAGCTGCTTGTGCGCCAACTATGAGAAGACCAAGTGCTGTGGCAAGTGTTTGTGTGAGTCCCACGCTGTGTGCAAGAAGTGCACTGATGACGAACAATGCACCTATCAGCGCGCCAGCGAGTGCGCCCCAGATGATGAACACAATCATGGGAGAACTTGCCTCGGTGAGTCGTCGTTCGAGAAGTTGATTGGCAACGCCACCTGCGATGGCACCCACAAAGACGAAAGTGCGCACACGTTGCACAGCAGGATTACGCAATGCTGCAGTGCGTGCGATGGGTGCCATTAATACGTGACGCACCTCTGCTTCTTCAATGGCGATGGGCCCCCCGTGTGCGCCACTGCGTAAACCCAAAAACACAATGACGGCAGCCACAAGACCCACGACATGGGGCAGATGTGTGGTGAGGTCCGCAATTTCTTGGCCCACCAATGGGTCATCACCCACAAGGCCAGACAAAAACATGATGACACCGCCACCAACAAAGGCAGCCAAATACACCCGGTAAAGAGCATCAAACCATTCCAGATCTTGGATGCGGTTCTTGCGTCGACGAGTACGCATGTCACCGAGTGCACCTAGACCATCTGGAATATAGGTATCTGGTGTTGTCGACGTCACCTATTTATCCTGCCACTCAATGGCCAAAAATGACGCAAGAATGGAGAGATGAACACCGATACCATCCAGATTTTTTCTGCGGTGTTGGCCGTGGCGGTGTTGGCTGTGGGGGTTGTCACCATTGTGGGCGTGATGTTGCGCTCACGTATGGCGTGGGCTGCATCTTGGGTAGAAGCAATGGATGACATTGCGTTGTGGGCCATAAGTGCAGTTGCCACCGGAACCATGTTGGGCAGTCTGTACTTCAGTGAAATAGCGGGATATGCCCCGTGTGAACTGTGCTGGTATCAACGCATTGGCATCTATCCCGTAGCGATTATGTCGTGGATTGCATTGGTGCGTCGCGATCGCAACCTTGGACCGTATTGGATAGGGCTCTCACTAGCGGGAATTGCTGTGTCCATATATCACTATCTCTTGGAATGGTTTCCAGAGATGAAATCTTCGGTGTGCAGTGTGGATGTTCCCTGCACCACGGTGTGGTTTCGTGAATTTGGATTCGTGACTTTGGCATTCATGGCGGGATGTGCATTTATTTTTGTGATTGCCATGTCGCTAGTGATGATGCGCAACCCCAGCGATGGTGAAGAATAGAAGTAGTGAGAAAGAGGCAACCCCGTGGCTCAAGCACAACGTAAGAAGAAGCAGATTCAACACGAGACTCGCGTGAGTAATTCGCGCAAAGCATTGGCGGTGCTCGCAGTGTTTGTCGCAGCAGCTGCGGCTATTGCAATTGGCATGAGCAGTGGCACAAGTGCGCCATCTCCCACAGATGACGAAGCCACCATCATCACGGGGCAATTTCAAGAGGTGACTGTGACAGGCACAATGTTGCCCGAGTTGACATCTGGTGATGATCCCGCTGTGGGGACGCCTGCGCCGGGCTTGAGTGGTTTTGATTTCCGTGGCAACGCAGTGACCATTAACACTGCAGAGAGTCGCGGAAACACATTGATGGTGTTTCTTGCACATTGGTGCCCACATTGCAACGATGAAATTCCAAAGTTGATCGAGTGGCGCGAGCAAGGCCTCATTCCCGATGACTTGCGAGTGGTGGGAATTACCACAGGGTCACGCAATGATGCGCCCAACTGGCCACCCTCTGATTGGATCTCTGAAAAGAAGTGGCCGTTTGAAGTGTTGGCCGATAGCGAGGAGCAAACAGCTGCGATGGCCTATGGCCTGAGCGCGTATCCATTTATGGCGATTGTGGATGCACAAGGCAATCTTCAGGCTCGTTTTTCAGGCGTAGTGGAGCCAGCTGCGTTAAGCGAGATTGTGGCGGCTGCGCTGAAATAACGAGGTGTCTAAATAGGCACAAGTTCGCTGCCTATTGGGCGTAACCTTGCCCTTCGTGACACAGACACCACAACGCATTGGGTTTTTCGGGCCATTTGGCACGTTCACCGAACAAGCCCTTGTCTCCCAACACGATTTGCGCGCCGCCGAATTGGTGCCGTTTCGCTCTGTGCCCGATGTGTTGGATGCTGTTGCTGCGGGCGATGTGGATGCAGGGTTTGTGCCGATCGAAAACTCGATTGAAGGCACTGTCAACTTCACACAAGATGCATTGATCTTTGATTATGAATTGTTGATACAACGCGAAGTCGTATTGGATATTGAACATTGCTTGTTGGCTGCACCTGGTGCCACGTTGACATCCATTCACACGGTGTTGTCGATTCCTGTTGCAACCGCACAATGCAGTGCATGGTTGCGCAACAACATGGCACATGCCGAAGTGCATGCCGCGAACTCCACCGCCGATGCCGCACGTCTGGCGGGCGAGCGTATTGGAAATGGCGATACAACTGTGGCTGCGCTTGCGCCCGCAAATGCGGCTGCCTTGTACGGATTAGAAGTGTTGGCGCGCGACATTGCAGATCATGCGGGAAACCAAACACGTTTCGTGATGGTGGCACGCGAGGGGATTCCCGCATCCACCGGTCATGACAAAACAGGCATTGTGGTATTTCAACGCGCCGACGAACCGGGCAGCTTGATTTCGATTTTGCAAGAGTTTGCAGCGCGTCGCATTAACTTGTCGTTGTTGTCGTCACGACCTACCAAAGCTGGTGGATTAGGCGATTACTGTTTCGTGATGTACGCAGATGGCCACATTGAAGATGAATTGATGGCTGATGCATTGCGTGATCTGCACACCAAACAAGGTGGCGTGAAATTCTTGGGTTCCTACCCAGCTGCTGGTCAACAAGCCCATAGTGCTCGCGAGCACGCCGATGCTCGCTGGCAACAAGCCGATGACTGGATTAACGAGCTGCGCTCCAATATTCGCCACTAGGGCCTAGGGCTCGGGTTTTCTCTTTTCGGCTCCTCGCAGATAGCGTGGTCAACGGAACGGTGGCAGAGCGGACAAATGCACCCGCCTTGAAAGCGGGAGGGCCAAAAGCCCCGGGGGTTCGAATCCCTTCCGTTCCGCCAGTACACTCGACCTCTCCCAGGAGAGGTGCCAGAGTGGCCGAATGGGGCGCCCTGCTAAGGCGTTGTCCGTCTTAAAGCGGACCGTGGGTTCAAATCCCACCCTCTCCGCCAGGCTCTTTTTTGGGCAACCCGAAAGGGACATTTGTTGCAGATTTTTGCAGCGGAGCACAAATTTTTTCCTTGTCTGTATTGGGCGAGACAAGATGTGCGGTGTATCGCAGTTGTATCTCCAGTAGACAACACAGGTGATGAAAATGTCGCAGCACACAACTCGCGTACTCACCTTGAGTGCAGCCATTGTGATCGGAGTTTTTGCTTCGATGACTCCTGTTGCATCTGCTCACAGTGTCTCGTCGCGCACAGTGCAAACGCAGTGCGCAATTCCCTACACAGTTGTACGCGGAGATTCATGGTGGACAATCGCGCAAAAAGCGGGCACGTCATTATCTGCAGTCTTGAAAGCTAATAAAGCGAAATCCTCCACAAAGTTGTTAGTGGGGAAGGTCATTTGTTTACCCGCTGGCGCCAAAGTAGGCACAGGTGCATCTGCGCCAAGTGACGCAACCTGTGGAGTTACCTATAAGACCGTGCGCAATGATTCATGGAGTCGTATTGCGCAAAAGAAGAAAGTGCCGCTGAAAGAATTATTGAGTGTGAACTCTGCAACCACTAAGACAAAGATCTTTGTGGGCGATGTGTTGTGTTTGCCTAAGTCTGCAAAGTCAGCAACACAGGCATCAACTGGTTTGGTATTGCCGCCGCCAGCAAAGATCTATTCGGCACGGAAATCAACTGCGATTATTCGTGAGATTTTTCCGGAGCGTTTGCATACTCGGGCCCTAGCTATTGCCAAGCGCGAGAGTCGCATGAATGCTGCTGCCTATAACTGGTGTTGTGTGGGGTTGTTTCAACTGAACTGGTATTCCCATAGCAAATGGCTTGGCCAGATGGGCGTGACAGCACCGGAGCAATTGCTGGATGCCCGTGTGAACGCCGAAGCGGCATTGGCCTTATATAAGAGGTCGAATGGGTGGGGGCCCTGGGAATAATTGGCCATCGCTCGCATTAGGTGAGCGGTAGTAGCCACGGAATTGACCCGATAGTCTTTAATTCCTTGCGCTCGTAGCTTAATGGATAGAGCATCTGACTACGGATCAGAAGGTTGTAGGTTCAAGTCCTGCCGAGCGCGCCACTAACGAAAATCCCCCTGCAATTGAAGGGGGATTTTGTTGTTCTCAGGACTATTCGAATGTATAAATCTCTGCGGTCCAGGCGTTTGTTCCCATCGGAGAACCACTGTTGCCGTCGTCGCCGACAATGAGAATGGTGCCGTTGTCCAATCGCACTGCCGGTCCATTAACGCGAGGTGTGGTGAGATCTCCGTAGCCAGAAGTAAAGGTGTTCGTGGCTGGATCAAACATAAAGACTGCCTTCGTTTGGTATGCCCCGGTTCCTCTTGGAATTCGTTCAGTCCAACCACCAAAAATCATCAGAGTTCCATCTGTGAAGGTAACCGTGTTGTGAGAGGAACGCATCATTGACATCGATGGTGGAGTGCTCATGAATTGCATCGTTGCCGGATCAAAGATGTCAACGGACGATTGGTATCCACCATCAG
>JBIKSB010000200.1:0-2860 GCA_044348855.1 Ilumatobacteraceae bacterium
CACAGTGTTTACACATGCCGCTGGCCGCTCTGGCGAAACTTGGAGTGCTTTCACCACCCCCGCCACCCAAGGAGCATCAGTTCCCTTTATCCCCTCTGCCCATTGAATGGAATTCCACGGTGGAGAGAACATCGTCAATGCAAACAAGACAAGCACAGGTAACACGCGAACAAACCTGATTGGAGTTCGATCAGGAAGTGAGCTTTGCAGAATTACAACAGTCAAAGGAACGGTCACTGCAGTGGCAATGTACAAATACTTCCACGCTCCGTATTGCGGCACGAAGGGCGCAAGGAAGTACGACCACACAAAAAGCAACACCGTGGGAACTACAAACAGAACGGGGAGTACCCAATGGCTTGTGTCTCTGTCTGAATCTTTTTTCGAAAAACCCCACCATGTCACCGCTATAAATCCAAGTACTACCAACCAAGGATTCACTGTTGAGTATCCACCCGGGATAGTCAGATTGCTGATGATGTAATCAAGGCTGAAAGCATTCTGAAGAAAACTTGCAAACAATCTTGTGTACGAGAAATAGCCAAACAGAGTCATTGCGATGCCGACAGCAATCAATAGCCGAATTGTCTTCTGATTTGGGCGCTGCTTCATGTACGGAACTACGGCAACCACCACAAGTGCGAACACATATAAGAGTGCCAGCCCCGTCATCGGAAACCACGATTGCCCAGCTGCCACTAAAGCCAGAACAACAAAGAGGCGTTTTACCCACATTCCCTGTTTCGATGAGCCATCTATCGCTAGGTATATGAACATTGCAATAGAGAGAAAGAACACTGCAACCACAGCTGAGAAATGCCCCACATTTGCCAATCCCATTACGAATACGTAGCTCGTCGCACTGACGAGTACTGCAAAGAGTGTTCTGCTCAGTGGATCTCTGGAAGAACTCGCCACTACGGAAACAACTAGCCATCCGCAGGCAAGCAGTACCGCTACCACTGCGTATGCGCGAACAAGCACTAAGGCATTATCTCCGCTAGATAAGAGAGGCGACTCACCCACAGCGCTCATGGATTGTCGAACGAGATTAATCACTATTCCTGTGCCTGGCCCTCCAGAGGTACCACTGGCACTTGAGAATTCAGTCTTTCCATCAATAACGGAGCGCGACAACGCGAGTAGCCATGCCGCGTTATCTTCCCCGCCACGTACGAGCGCTCCAAAAGCGTTGACAGATGTCCACGTACGAGATTCTCTCAATAGGAACAAAAGAGACGCAGTCAATGCAGCCACGGCAACAAGAATCTTGCTTTCATCTGTCTTGATGGTGAAACGTCTCATGCCAAAAGCAATCGCAACGGTCACAGACAAAAACCCCGCCAACACCAATGCGCCAGAGATGGAGTATGTAGGGAACAGTGCCCCTGCAACCAAGGCTGCAACTGTGCACACAACAAACGAAAGAAGAAACCCGCAGAAAACCGCCACGGAATCACGAACAAGAAGTCCAAACACTCCTCCGACACATGCCAGAAGGATGAGACTAGATACAGAGGCATCAAGTACAAAGGCAATCAGAAATGAAAAAAGGCCTGCCGTTAGTGCCGAATAGACAGTTTGCTTGTTGAAGAAACCTGTAACTGAAAATTGCACAAGTGCTCCGTGAGAAATGACCTGTAATTAACTATAAGGAGAGAAAGAACTATCCTGTCATGCATGCCTTCATTCGTTCATGCAACTGTCGACCTCGGTACTAATGTCACCTTGGGAGAGAACACAAAGGTTTGGCACTATGCACAGGTCCGGGAGAACGCCATTCTCGGAGAAGGTTGCGTCATAGGTCGCGGTGCTTACGTGGGCACCGGTGTCTCGCTGGGCAAGAACTGCAAGGTGCAAAATTATGCACTCGTATACGAGCCTGCGGTGTTAGGCAACGGAGTCTTCATTGGCCCAGCAGCAGTTCTCACAAATGATCAATTCCCGCGTTCCGTTTCACCCAACATGGACCTAAAAGGAGGCGAAGATTGGGAAGCCGTTGGGGTCACCATTGAAGATGGCGCATCAATTGGTGCCAGAGCAGTGTGTGTTGCCCCGGTTCGAATCGGCAAATGGGCCACCATTGCAGCTGGTGCCGTTGTCACCAAAGATGTCCCCGATTTTGCGCTCATGATGGGTGTTCCAGCACGAAGAGTTGGCTGGGTGGGTCAACAAGGCCATCCATTGGTGGACATTGGGCAAGGTAAGTTTGAGTGTCCTGTTGACGGCACTCTGTACGAGCAAATCGACACCCACATACTTAAGGAAATAGTGACCAAATGATTCCTGCGGCAAAACCAATTATCGGAGATGAAGAGCGGGAAGCGGTCGACCGCGTACTCCGATCCGGAATGCTCGCTCAGGGTCCAGAGGTCAAAGCATTCGAAGATGAATTCTCGCCTTTCGTCGGAAATCGCCACTGCATTGCGGTGAACTCCGGTACATCAGCACTTCACATGGCATTTGTTGCCGCAGGAATTCGAACTGGCGATGAAGTAATCGTCCCTTCGTTTAGCTTTGCGGCCACCGCAAATGCAGTTCGCCTAGCTGGTGCCACACCAGTGTTTGCAGATATCGAACAAGACTATTTCAATCTCAACCCTGCCGCTGTTGAAGCAGCAATCACTCCTCGCACGCGAGCCATCATGCCGGTGCATCTATATGGTCATCCGGCAGCAATGACGGAACTCCAAGCGATCTGTCAACGTCATAACTTACTGCTTTTTGAAGACGCCGCGCAGGCGCATGCAGCATCACTGAACGGAACAATGGTCGGCGCATTTGGTGTTGCAGGGTCATTCTCGTTTTACCCCACCAAAAACATGACATCAGGTGAAGGCGGAATGGTGACAACTGGTTG
>JBIKSB010000201.1:0-2851 GCA_044348855.1 Ilumatobacteraceae bacterium
TTGCCGCAGTGATTGCCACATTGGTCATTGCGTGGGCCACTTTCGGTGGAGGCGCAGGTCGTATTGGCGAACTCTTTGACTCCATCTTTGAGGGGATTTTGCAACGTGCCGAACCTGGAACGGAATGATTCACGAGGTCAGTCAACTATTGAGTTTGCATTCGTTGCGCCATTGGTTCTGGGGTGTGCGGTACTTCTCATAGCCACCACAACAATCTGCCTGCAGGTCATACAACTACACGATGTCGTACGCACCACCACTCGTGTTGCAGTCACCACCGACAACCCAACCACCTATGCCCTCGACATGGCTGCACAGTTGAACCTTGACATCACCGTGGAGGATGACCTTGAGACTGGCATGGTGACACTTCATGCCACAAGGAAAACCCGTATACCGCTGTGGGGTGGGCTCTCCAAGTTGCTCGGGATGCGGGCCACCGCCACCATGATGCGAGAGTCACCTCCCGTACTGTCGCGTTGAGGCGTTAGCGTGACGTTATGGACATGGAACTTCGTCGAGCCCTCATCGGCCACAGACAAGTTCTCGTTGTCACAGGTGATGTCGATCTCGTATCTCTCCCTCGATTTAACGATGCGTTATTGCGCTTTATTGGTGAGTTCCCTGGCGACACTGTGGCTATTGATCTTGACGGCACAGGCCTCATTGAAGATGCGGCGTTGGGATTACTACTCGGAACCGCGGGTCGCGCACGTCTTGCCGATGGTGATGTTGTTGTGGTTGCCACAGAAACTCGTCTACGCGCTCGCCTTGCCATCACAGGGTTTGATCGTGCGGTCACCGTGGCCAACAACATTTCTGGTTCATGACCACACCACGCACAATCTGGGTCTTTGGAGATCAACTCAACACATCTCTTGGTGCATTTGCCGATGCGAATCCCGCACACGATGTCATCCTCATTGTTGAATCACACAAGAAAATCTCTTCGCGACCCTGGCATCGTCAGCGACTTCATTTCCTGATTTCTTCCATGCGCCATTTCGCACAAGACCTTCGTGAACTTGGCTACACAGTGGACTATCAAATGGCACCCACGATGGCTGCGGGTTACCAACAGCATGTGTCCCAATACGCACCCGCACAAGTGATTGCATCAGAGCCCAACAGTTACGCAGCACGTCAACTGCTCGCTTCATTAGCCGTCACCACTGTTCCCTCTCACCAGTTCCTCACTCCATCAGGAGATTTTGCAGCATGGGCATCCACGCGCAAGTCACTCAAAATGGAGGACTTCTATCGCCGCCAACGCACTCGTTTGGGATATCTCATGGAAGGCACAGAACCCGCAGGCGGACAATGGAATTTTGATCATGACAATCGTGAAGGTCCACCTAAAGATGGATCGCGCCCATGGCCCGCACCGCCAGTGGCTGTGCTGGACGCAATTGATCATGCTGTCATTGCCGAACTACCTGCCAACGCTGTGGGCGCTCAACCCACAGGTGTGTGGGCCACCACGCGCATCGATGCGGTGGCTCGACTCAACCATTTTGTGGACAATCTTTTGCCCATGTTTGGCCCACATGAAGACGCAATGGTGTCTGACAATTGGCATTTGGCACATTCAATGTTGTCTCCATATCTCAACAATGGGTTACTTCTTCCCGGTGAAGTATGCGATGCGGTACAACGAGCATTCGATGCAGGACGTGTACCAATTGCATCAGCAGAAGGATTCATTCGCCAAGTGATTGGTTGGCGAGAGTATGTGTGGGGTTTGTATTGGCTATGGATGCCTGACTATGCGCACATGAACGAGCTCGGCGCCACTCGTCCCTTGCCACCCGTGTTCACAGATCCCACATCAACACGCATGGCGTGCATGTCGGGTTGTGTAGGCGATGTACACGAACGTGCATGGGCTCATCACATTCCACGCTTGATGGTGATGGGCAATCTTGCTCTCATTGCAGGAGTCAATCCTCAACAGATGACCCAGTGGATGTGGGAGATGTTCGTTGATGCCGCCGAATGGGTCATGGTGCCCAATGTGGTGGGAATGTCGTTACATGCCGATGGTGGGATGATGGCCACTAAGCCCTACGCAGGCGGTGGTGCATACATCGATCGCATGAGCAACTTTTGCAAAGGGTGTGCCTACGACCGCAAGAAGCGTGTGGGCGATGATGCATGCCCATTCACCACGCTTTATTGGGATTTTCTTTTACGTCACGCAGATCGCTTTCAACGCAATCCGCGAATGGCGACTCAAATTCGAGCCGCACAAAAACTTTCTGACATAGATGCCATACAGCACAGAGCGGCCGAAGTCCTCTCAATGTTGGACTCCGGCCGCCTGTAGAGGGGTTTTAGATACCGCGGTGTCCGCCACCCATGCCCCGTGGACCATGTCCACGGCCATGGCCGTCACCCTTTTCGGCGCCTTGTGGGCGAGATTTGTTCACCATGTCATCAAGGCGTGACTCAAACTTGGCAAGCTTCTCGTCTGCTTCGGCTTGTGTGTGCTCACCAGATGCAACTTCTTCAGCGAGGTGTTCTTTGAATTCAGAAGTTAAAACTTCCTTCACTTTGCTGATCTCAACATTTTGCACTTCTGCAATTTCTGCAAGAGACTTGCCATCGCGTAATTGAGTAGCAAGTTCGTCTGTGGTGAGGTTCAACACTGCAGCCAACTCTTGTGACACAGCTTTGATGTGACCAAGCTTGCCGCCATGTCCGCCCTTGCCTCCAGGTCCACCCTTCATGGGTAACCCGGTCTTGTTCACCATCTCTGTGACGCGTGTTTCAAGATTGGCCAACTTCTCATCGGCTTGTGCTTGAGTCAATTTGCCTTCAGCGACATGTTCTGCGATATGTGCCTTATGTT
>JBIKSB010000202.1:0-2829 GCA_044348855.1 Ilumatobacteraceae bacterium
AGTTGTTGAGGAGTGATCTGCAATTTTTGTGCAACTGAGGTCACTACTTCTTGCGCATCGGCGAGACCTTGTGGTCCATTTGCCACATTCGCATTCTTAGAGATGACCACGACCCCACGTACGTCTCCTGTGTTGTGTGCGCGCGAAATCTCCACAGAGGGACCCGCGAAGCGGCTCTGGGTGAATACTCCGGCCGAGGTGGCGTTGGCGTCTGCAATCACAATCGTCAAGTCATTAGTTGTGTCCTTGACACCCACATTGGTGACGCAGGAGGAGAAGCCTTCAGGAAGAGAAATAGTCACAAGAGAATGGTTTAGCACCCGCAGGGGCCTCGGGGCGTTTAGATTGTCTTCGTGCGCACATTGTTTGTGAATGGGACTGTGATCAACGCCGATGGCCAGGCCGAGTCCGATGTCGCAGTGGTGGGCGAGAAAATCACCCATATAGTCCCACGAGTTGCCGGTGGCATCGCACCAGAGCCCGATGACCTTGTTATTGATGCTGCTGGCTGTTTCGTGGTTCCTGGTGGGGTAGATGCTCATGTGCATATGGAGCTCGACACAGGTGCCACAGTGTCTTCTGATTCATTTACATCTGGAACTATTGCTGCGGCCCATGGCGGCACAACCACAATCATCGATTTCGCTGAGCAGCGCGCGGGAGGAAACGTTCTTGAGGCGTTCGAAAAACGTTATGCCGCCGCCGAGTCGCAATGTGTTGTGGACTGGGGTCTTCATCAAATACTTGGTGGTGTAGATGCACAAGCGTTAATTGATGCTCGGTCTCTTATCGCTCGAGAAGGTGTTGCATCCATAAAACTGTTCATGGCTTATCCGGGTCGACTGTATTCAGATGATGGACAGATCTTGCGTGCACTACAGATGTGTGCCGATACCGGTCTGATGGCCATGGTGCATGCCGAGAACGGTCTTGCAATTGATGTGCTTGTCGAGCAGGCAATTGAAGCAGGAAACATCACTCCCGACTTTCATTCACGTACACGTCCACCAGAACTTGAAGCCGAAGCCGTGCATCGTGCTGCGGTGTTGTCGCAAGTTGCAGGAAATGCACCTTTGTACATCGTGCACGTATCAAGTTCTCACGCGTTGGCCGAAATTGTTTCCGCTCGCACACGTGGTGTGAATATCTTCGGTGAGACATGTCCTCAGTATTTGCATCTTTCGCTTGAGGAACATCTTGGGCAAGGTTGGCCGAATGGTGCGGGGTTTATTTGTTCGACGCCTTTGCGCTCGCGCGCCGATCATCATCAGGCAGATCTTTGGGATGGCTTGCGCTATGACCAACTTGCGGTGGTGAGCACGGACCATTGCCCGTTTTGTATGCGCGAGCAAAAGTTGGGCTTTGGTGAATCATTTCAACTGGTGCCTAATGGAATTGGCGGAGTGGAGCACCGACTTGACTTGATGTATCAGGGCGTTGTTGCTGGGCATATCTCGTTAGAGCGTTGGGTGGAAGTGTGTGCCACAGCGCCTGCACGACTTTTCGGTGTGCCTCGAAAAGGTGCCATTGCAATAGATATGGATGCCGATGTGGTGATTTACGATCCCGCGGTCACCACAGTGATCAGTGCAGAGACTCACCACATGAACATGGATTACTCGGCCTATGAAGGAATGACTCTTGCTGGTGGCGTGCGTACGGTGATGTCGCGTGGTGAAGTCATTGTGGACAACGGAAAGTTTGTGGGTCGGGCATCGCGAGGTCGTTATCTACGACGCGATGTCTCATCGCATATTCGCTGAACTATTTCTGCGTAAACACAGCCGCAAGATTCTTGAGAGTCTTCTCAATGGACTTGCCGTTGTTGTGTGGTGCACGCATGATGGTCATCATCAATGGCGACTTAGCTGTGTTCCAGTCGAATTGTTCGGTCACATTTGTGCCACCTTCGGTGGGCTCCAAGATGTAACGCCAGATATGGCCACCTACATGGCGCCAACCAATACGCGCATTTTCTTCAAACTCAACAACTGTGTTGGTCATTTTGTAGGGAACTGCAATGCGCATTTTCATGCCGAATTTTGCATGCAGTGAGAGGCGAGTAGGTGCGTCTATTTGCGCATCCTTTACAGATCCCGAGCCATCAATCTCGCTATGACGGCGAGGGTCAGCTAAGAGATCAAAGATTGCCTGTGCGGGTGCCGGCACAAAAATGGAGTGCGACACAATTTTGCGAGGATCGTTTTTTGTCATGCCGACAGTGTGACATGTTCAGACACCATTTCGGCACAGCGACGACCAGAAAACATTGCACCTTGGATAGAACCAGTGTCTCGGTGGTCGCCGCAGACAAAGAGGCCATCACCCAGAGAGAGTTTCTTCTTGGGGGAAAACGGAGGGTTTTGTCCCGGCTGACCGTGAGCAATGCGATAGGTGCGAAGGTGTGTCCACTGGTCGACCTGGGCGCCCCACCATCGACGCAACTGGGTTCGTGCAAGCGATTCAAGGTCACCGTCGGCTTTGCCGGGAAGTGCGGCTGCGATGAGATGCGAGCCTTGTGGGGCGTAGTGCGATGAGATGTGTGACATCACCGCAACATTGAGCACCGGGCCTTCACCTTTGCCATCCAGAACGATGTAGGAGCCATTGATGGGTGCAACTGGTGCAGAGAAGTACACACACCCCGCAGCACGTGAGGGCACTTCGGCCAGGCCAAGCAATGCGGATGCGGCTGGTCCTTCGGTGGCCACAATGATCGAGTCGGCTTCAATGAGTCGGCCGTCTGTGAGATGTACCTGGTGTGGTGAGATTTTCTGCACTGCAGTGTGGAGATGCACTTGTGATCGCGTGAGCGACGCAGACAACTGT